>JASHSC010000247.1 GCA_030036915.1 Terriglobia bacterium | reverse complement strand
CGGCCAGATTAATACCTTCGTGAAACGCGCCGTTGTTCACCGCCCCGTCACCAAAAAAGCAGACCGCCACCTGTCCGCTTTTCCTCAGCTTGGCGCTAAGAGCGGCCCCGGCGGCCATCGGAACTCCGGGTGCTACCACACCGTTCGTCCCGAGGAAGCCTACGGCGGGTTCATAGAGGTGCATACTTCCGCCCCTCCCTCCACAGCACCCGCCTACTACTCCCAACAACTCGGCCATAACCTCCCGCGCCGAAATGCCTTTGGCCAGTGCATGGCCATGGCCCCGATGGGTACTGGTAACATAATCGTCTCTTCGCAGATGCGCGATGACTCCTGTGGCCACCGCTTCTTCCCCGACGTAGAGATGAATAAATCCGGGCATCTGTCCGGAACGAAATATCTCGTAGGCCTTTAACTCGAATTCACGCAACTCAACCATGGTGCGATAGAGCGAAAGCACGAGCGTTTTGGATAGGTCCATGAAATCGTCCTCGTCCCAAGTATTGGGCAGCGTCCTGCGCCCCATTTTTGAACGTAACCCACCGACTACGATTGTGGTTATCATTTCAGCGGAATCATGTCAAGGTACTTTGCAGTGGAACGGAGGAAATCCGGACCCTGATTTTCGCTTGTCGAATGGGATTCCCACACCCAAACTGGCGCACCGTCATGTGGGGGCTGATTTATCCGTCATCGACGAAGCATTTGGCGAAATGAACTCACCCGTGTTACGTCAAAATATGCCACCTCTTCGGAACACCTTGACACGATGGCGTCATGCGCGGTATACCCGCGTCATCCACTGGGGTTAATTCCGATTATTGTTGGATGTACGAGGAGCCAAAATGAAAGTTGACTTGACCGGCCGCGTCGCTTTGGTTACCGGCGCCGCCGCGGGCATTGGCCGTTCCATTGCCTTAGCTCTGGCAAAGAATGGCGCGCGAATTGCAGTCAATGATATTGTGACGGGCGAACGCACCTGTGAAGAGATTCGCGAGCAAGACGGTGAGGCAAAGTTCTACCAGGCGGATGTTTCGAGCGTCGCCGCCGTCAATGCCATGGTCGTCGCTGTGGAACGCGAGATAGGCCCAATCGCCGTGCTCGTCAACAACGCAGGCGTCAACATCGGCACGAACCGGGTACCCACCGATCAATTTCCGGACGAGGAGTGGCACCGGATCATTCGCGTTGACCTGGATGGCGTTTTCTATTGCGCGCGCGCCGTTTCCGCGGCCATGATCAAGCGCCGTAAGGGCGTGATTATCAACATCGGGTCGGCGTTCGGAGTGGTTCCTGCACGCCTGCAATGCGCCTTTACTGCTGCCAAGGCCGGGGTTTTGAACTTCACGAAGTCCCATGCCCTGGAGGTGGGGAAATATGGCGTGCGCGTCAACGCCATTGCGCCCGGTTCGATTCTCACGGAGGGAACCCGGTCGTTATTCTACAATCCCGAATCGAAGCAGAAAGCCGACAGCTTAATCAGCCATATTCCCCTCGGCCGGCCGGGAGAGCCCGAAGATATCGCGGCCGCCGCTCTGTTCCTGGCCTCGGACGACGCGAGCTACGTGACCGGGCACGTCCTGGTGGTTGATGGGGGGTGGACGGCAGGGTTTGCCCGCGATTGGTAATGAATTACATTGCTCAAATCACTGTGGCGTGGTCTGCGCGCGTTCAAGCGTCTTCTCTTTTGTCGCCAATGACAGTCTCTGGAATTCACTCATCTCTCGGGCGCTCGATTGCTCGTCACCGAGTTGGCGGTAAACCTTGGCCAACAGGTAGTGGACTTGAGCGTCGCTGGGATCGGCTTGAGCAGCGGCGAGCAGTTCGCTCTTGGCGGCCTGCTGGTCGCCAAGATTCGTGTAGCACTCGCCCAGCAGAAAATGCGGCCGTGCCATCTGGGGTTGTGCGGCACTCGCCGTCTTTAAGTATTTAATCGCCCCCGCATAGTCGCGCCGGCCCACGGCAAACTCACCAAGGTACTGGTTGGCGCCAAAATCGCTAGGGTTCTCTGCGCGCGCCGCCAGAAATTCCTTCTCCGCCTCATCGATCTGCTTCAAATTCCGCAGCGCAGTTCCGATGTCATAGTGAATTCCAGGAGCATCCGGGCGCTTTGCCAATGCCGCGCGATATTCCTTGAGGGACTCTTCGTACCGGCCTTCATTTGCGTACACGTCCCCCATCAGGGCATGGATTTGGAAGGAGTCGGGATCGAGGTCGGTAAGCTTTTGGATGGTTGCGATCGAGGCGCTCATATAAAGGTGCGCCAATTCGTACAGCGCGTCCAGGTCTTTGGGATTTTGGGCCAGCGATTGATTGAACTGGGCGACGGCTTCGTCGGTGCGGCCGAGCGACTGCAGGGCAATGGCATCGTAATAGTGGGTCCGGGGGTGGGGCTGCGGTGTGGTAAGTTCCGCTTGAAAGCAGGCCACGGCTTTCTCAAATTGACTCAGGCCCATGTAGGAAACGCCCTCGTAAAAGCTGACTTGCGGATATTGGGCTTGGGCGGCGAGGGAGCGTTCAAAAACTTCGATCGACTCCGTAAATTTGAGCTCTGTCTGGTACAGAATACCCAGTCGCTTGAGGACCTCGGGATTATCTGGAGATGCCGTCAGCGCCTGCCGATATACTTCCTCGGCACCACGATAATCCTGCGCCTTCTCGTAGGTTCGTGCCTGCTCCAGGAGGGCGGCGACGTCGGCAGACTCTGCGGCAAAACACCCTCCCGTCGCCAGGGACAGCCAGCCGGCCACGACCGGGCACAGAAATAAAAATGCCCGCAAGCGCTCGACGGAAGTCATCGGCATTCCCTCATGGCTTTTCATCTGGCTCTTTCTGCTTCCCAAGCGACTCCTGCAATCGCGTTTTGTCCTGTTCCTGCCCCTCGCGGGTGAGCCTTTCGGATATCCGTAAATGCTCCTGGCTCTTCTCTTTGTCCCCCAGGCGGGCGTAAAGCTCGTAAAGCTGGTAATGCACTTCCTTATAATTCGTATCGAGTTTCAAGGCTTCCTGAAATTCCTGTAGCGCAGCCTGGTTGTCCCCCGTGCCGCGGTACGCTTTGCCGAGGAGGAATCGCGCCCGAGCAAGATCGGGGTACACGGCAACAGTAATCTTCAGATGAGAAATGGCCTGCTGGAATTTTTGTTCATCCACCAGCATGTCACCCATATAGTAGTTGCCCAGGGGTTGGTTCGGCTCCTCTTGCAGCGCCATGCTGAGTTGTTCCATGGCGTGCGCGGTGTCCTTCTTCTTCCAATAAACCTGTCCCAGGCCAAGGTGGACGCCCGGGAATTCGGGATTCTTGTGTAACACTTCCTGGTACTCCAGTATCGCATCGTCAAATCGGTCGGCGTCCGACAAGGCTTCGGCTTTCATGGCGTGTGTAAATTCTGAGTCGGGGGCCATTTTCGCCAGCCGCTCGGCGGCGGCGTTCATCGCCGCTTTGTAATCGACCACCAATTGATACTGGACAACCAAATCCCGAGGATCGTCGCCTGCCAGGCTTTCGAGCTGCTGAATGGCCTCATATGTTCGCCCTTCAGCGGTCAATGCCAAGGCCAGATAGTAGCGCGCCTGCCGATCCCGGGGATTAGCCGTGAGTTCCCGGCGACTCACCTCCACCGTTTTGTCAAACTGGTTTAGCGCATAACACGAGACTGCCAATTGGGAATTGACACCGGGATAAAGAGGCGCGCGGCTGAGGATCTGCTGGAAGAACTTGATGGCTTCTTCGTGTTTGCCTTGCTCCTGCAGAACCACGCCGAGCGCCTTTAGCAGGTCAGGATCGTCCGGCGCGGAAAGGAGGACTTGGCGGTAGATTTTTTCCGCCCCGGCATGGTCTCCGCGCGTTTCCAATGCCGCGGCGTGTGCAAGTGGCGATTCGGATTCCTGAGGGAAGACCGGCACTGGCAGTAAGGAAATCATCCCCACCGCGGCCACCAACACCCACCCTCGCCTGAGGTTGACGGCTTTCGGGGATTTCCGGTTCAAGCCCTTGTCGGCAACCACACCCTCGCCTCACTCCTTGCTTTCTTCTGCGCGTTTCCGAAGCTCCTCATCTCGTTTCGCTTTGTCCGCTCTTTCCTGCGCATAAATGGCTTCGAAAGCCTGTAATTGTGCTTGGGCCTTTTCCGGCTCCTTGAGCTTTTGGTAAAGCTGCGCAAGCTGGTAATGAACGTTCTTATCCTTTGGACTCTGCGCAGCCGCCTTTTCGAGAAGTTTCACCGCTTCGTCGAGCTTGCCCTGCTGCGTGTAGCATTTTGCCAGCAGAAGATTCGCTTGCAAGTAATCCGGGTCGCTGGTAACGACCAACGTCAGGTGCGGAATGGCTTCCTGCATCCGATCGCTTTTCAACAAAATATCCGCCAGGTAGTAATTGGCCTTGAGGTGATTCGGATCTTCCTGGAGGGCGAGCCGAAGCTCCTGCTCGCTATCTTTGTAGTCCGCCTTGTTGTAGTAGATTTCGCCGAGAGCAAAATGAATCCCCGGAAACGAAGGGTTCTTCTTCAGGGCTTCCTGGTAATCGGCTATGGCTTCAGAATAGTTTTGCTCTTCGGCATATCCCTCGCCCTTGAGGACGAGCATGAAGTCAGAGTTGGGATCGACGTTTCCCAACTGATTGATGGCGGCAATCGTTCTGCCCCGCAGGAATCGGATCAGCTCGAAGAGCGCCCGCTGGTCTTGGGGATTCTGGTCCAGTAAGATTTCGTATTGACGCAAGGCATCGGCATAGCGGCCCAGGGATCGGTAAGCCTGGGCCTCATAAAAGCGCGCCCGGCGGTATTTGGGATCGGCTTCCAATTCCTTATCGAAGGACTGAATTGCCTTTTCAGGATCGTTCAGGCCGAAGTAGGAAACCCCCAAATAAAAGTTTACCTCGGGGTATTGCGGCGCGCCCTGCAATACCTTCTGGAAGGTATCGATGGATTCCTGTAACTTCAGTTCAGTCTGGTAGACTATCCCCAACCTCTTAAGAATCTCAGGTTGGTTGGGGAATTTCATTGCCGCTTCCTGGTAAATTCTCTCGGCTCCGGCAAAATCCTGTGCCTTCTCCATCTCCCGCGCCCGCGTGAAATAATCCTCCAGCCTGGGGGATTCCGATTGGGCGGGAAGCCAGGCACAGCAAAGAAGAATGGCAAGAATGAGCGGCCATCCTTGCTGAATTGAAGCTACTTTCCTATCGTGGGGACGCCGCATGGCGTGATTCTACCATCTTGCCCGAGTGTTTACAAAAACCATTTGGTCTTCACTCTCCCAGCGATACGATTGACAAACGGCTTCGACCATTACTGTGTATAATTGCTGGCGACTTACCATGCGTCGACCGCTGTTCTTTCTCATTCTTTTCGTTGTCTTTCCCGCGGTGGCCTGCCTGGCGGCGCAGGACGCTTCGGAGGCATTGGCCCAACAACACTTCCAGGCAGCCCAAGCGGCGGAGAAGAAGGGGGACTACGACCAGGCCATCGCGGAATACCAGGAGATTCTCAAGTTATACCCGCAACTCCCTGAGGTTTATAACAATCTTGGGCTGGTCTATTACGTTCAAGGGAAAAACGCCGACGCCATTGCGTCGTTTCAAAAAGTGTTAGTAGCCAAGCCCGATGCCCTAGGAGCCAACCTCTTCCTCGGCATGGCCTACCTGCGTACCAACCAATATGAGAAGTCTCTGGCGCCCCTTCAGAAGGCGATTGACCTGAATCCCAAGGATACCCGTCCCTATCTCAACCTGGCCGTCAGCTATTCTGAATTAGGCCGGGACCTGGAGGCCGCACAAGTCCTCGAGAAAGCCGCAGAGTCCTCTCCGGACGATCCGGAAGTGCAATATCAACTGGGAAGGATCTATACAAAGCTGATGACCAATTCTTATCGGAAAATGGCCACCCTCGGCCCGGACTCCGCGCGTTACCACCAAGTGATGGGAAACTCATTCGAAGCGCGTCGCGACATGCCACACGCCATCCTGGAATACGAGAAGGCCGTGGCCAAAGGTCCAAACATTCCCGGCGTACACTACTCGCTGGGAAGCGCTTATTGGAAAGAGAACGAACTCGACAAGGCTGAACACGAATTCAAGGAAGAGCTTAAACTTTCGCCGGAAAATTACCTGGCGACCTGGAAATTAGGAAACATTTACCTGATGCGCCAACAGTTCGATCAAGCTCTTATCTACTTCCAGAAGGCCCTCCAGCAAAAGCCGGACCTCGGGCAGGCGCACCGCGACTTGGCCAAGCTGTATCTTCGAACCCACCAACCCGAATTGGCGGTGAGTCAGCTCAAGATCGTCGCTGAACTTGACCCCACTGAAGCCTCCGCACACTATCTATTGGCCCAGGCATATCGCGACATTGGACGAACTTCCGATCAGAAAGCGGAAATGGCGTTGTTCGAGAAGTTGAAAAAGGACGAGGAGGAACGTTCGAAGCCCCCGGAAATACTGGGCACGACTGCGGCGGACGAACCGAACGAAGAAAAGACCGATGCCCCTCCTCAAAAGTGAACTTTCACGGTCGTTCCCATCCCCCTACGGAAACAGGGTGCAGTCCCTCACTTTCGAGCGCCCCTGATTTTCTTGACCCTCAGAGGCCGCGGGAAAAGGCACAATCCGCAGCGTAGCGGCGACTTCACGTCGCCAGAACCCTTATTGTTTCAACGTGCCGATACAGGATAAACCCGCCGCTACGATTCTTTCCGATGGCTCCTCGGCTCGCAGCAAATCGCTGGGCCGAACTCTACACTTCAGCATTATCCTTGATGCCCAGAAAAGTTAAGGGCGACAGTAGAGATCGGAACTGAGAATCCGCTCTTCTGTCGCCCCGGAAGAACCGCCGAGGAGCGATCGAAGCACGCCTCGGTCCTATGTCGTTAGTACGTGATCTTCAAACCAAACTGAATTTCCCGAGGGAAATTCTCCTGGGTTGTGATGTGGCCGAAACCGCCAAGGCCGGAGGAAACTTCGTTGCCTTGGAGAATCGAGCCGTACTGGTCGCCGCCCTGGTCGAACCCAAACACCGTCCGATTAAAGATGTTCAGGAAGTCAGCGCGGAATTCGACATTGACCCGCTCCTTGATCTGCGTCTTCTTGATGATCGAGACGTCTTCGTCGAGCCAGCCAAAGCCGCGGACGGTTCCATCCGTAGCAGGTGCGTTGCCGAGAGTCCACGGGTCAAGGGTGTTTGACGAAGGATCGGTCCACGCCGCCACATTGTTCACGGCACCGTAGTCAACGCCGTTCACGACGGTACCATTCGGATCCCACTTGCCTTCCCTGAACGCCACTGAACGCTTGGGGACGCCGGGAACAATATTGGGGCGCGTCAGGAAGCTATTGGGACCGGAATAAGGATTCAGCGGATTGTCGCCGCTGGCGATAATGCTGGGCGGCCCGCTTTGGTAAGTCTGGAAGGCCGCAATTTCCCAGCCACCTACAATCCTTCCGGCTGCGCCGCCTTGAGTGGCGAACCTCTTGCCGGGCCCGAAGGGCAGTTGGTACTCGTAGGACAGGGTCAGGGTTTGCGGATAGTCGTTAAGAGCCAGTGACCTCTCCGCCTTGGCGTTATAGAAGTCCTGGGTGAATCCGGAGAACTCATTAAACAAGCTTCCGGCATCCGTCATCGTCTTTTCCCAGGTATACGAGGCGAGGAAGGTCAGACCTTCCGAGAACTGCTTTCGGACCTGAACCTGGAGGGCGTTGTAGATTGAGTTGCCCACGCCTTCGCCAAAATCGCGCATTTGGGAAAGACCCTCGGTGGTGTCAGTTGTGTATTGAGGGTAGGGCCGCAAGGCTTGGCCAAGAGTCGCACTGCTTCCCCACACCGATTCAAACCCCTTGAAGGGGGAGTGGTTACCGGTTGTCGGATCAATGGGCATGGCCTGGACGATGGGAAGAGCCTGCACGGCCGGGGTTCCAATGGTACTGAAAAGGTAATTGCCTGGCGTATACGGCGACGTGCTCTGCGCATACGTGAAGGCATTCGTGTACTCGGTCGGCATTACATTGGAATTCATCAGACGGCTGGGAAGGTGGGTTCCCTTAGTGCCAACATAGGCCACGTCAACCACCATCCTGCCTGGAATTTGCCGCTGCACATCAAAGGTCCAGTTCTGGATGGAAGGAACCTTATTGTCACCAGGGAATCCTTCGAAGAATGGTCCCTGGCCGACCTCATACGACTGATTGATAAAGGGAGGTAACGGGAAGTTGGATGAGGGCCACCCGTTGTGGAGCTGGAAGACCGGAGTCAGGCCCGAATACCCGCTCACGACGTTTTCAGGAAGCGCGTTGGAGGCGTTGTAGCCGAGCCGGCCCCCACCCGAAGTTCCTGAGAGGGCACGCTCAATACCGCCGGCAGTATAGAGGATTCCGTAGCCGCTCCGGATCACGGTTTTATCGTTGAGCATATAGGCGAGCCCGAAGCGCGGGCCCAAATCGCCCAGTGACGCTGAAACCGGAGAGCGTTGGCCGCTGCTCGCAAACACCATCGCACCCCGGATGCCGTACTGGGTATTCATTGCAAAGGGGCTCACCCAGGACAAGGCGTTGTGAGCATCCACATCCGGCCGGAATACGTCATAGCGAAGGCCGATGTTGAGGGTCAGCTTGCGGCTGAACTTGTAATCGTCTTGGCCGAAAAAGCCGTAGTACGCATAGCGGTCCGCGCCAGTGACGCCCGTAATTCCCGCAGTACCCGTACTAACATCGCCCAACAGGAATCCCGCCTCGCCCATTCCGGTGCACTCCCCGCCGGCGGGGCAGGAATCGTTGTACCAAGTAGAGGGACCCGGCAAGGACGTGGTCCCCTCATCGAAGGTCAAGAAGCTGGATTGGTAGCTTGCGGACCACGCGTTCACCTGGAATTTCGTGTAGCTCCCGCCAAATTTTAACGAGTTCTTCCCCTTTACCCAGTTCAGGTTGTCACTCACATTGAAAACGTTCGTCGCGCCATAACTCTGTCCCTGCGTGGCGTAGAGGTTGCCCAAGTCGCCGATGCTGAGTTCAACGAAAACCGAACCGGGTCCGGTTTGCGGCACGCCGCTGTAACCCAACTTCGCCGGCCATCCGGTTCCCGCCCCTGGGTAGCTCATCGTCCCCAGGCGGTTAAAGCCTACGCCCAGATGGTTCACAACCGTCGGGCTGAAGATGAAATCATCGCTGAAGCGCGCGATGTCCTGCTGCGTGTAGCTGGTTCCGCCATTGGTGATCGCGCCCGGCCACTTCGAGCCGCTGGGGTTGTATTCGTTGTACCAGGCGAATTCACCCATAATGCGGTTGCGGCTGGAGATGTTGTGGTCCATCTTGGCTCCCCACTCTGAGGTGTTGGTCAATGCCGTGTAGGAGGCCAGCCAGTTGTCAATGTATCCAAACTCGGTGCCGGCACGCATGCCACTTTGGGGAAAGTACGTGAACATCTTGGCCGCCAAGGGATCAATTCGGTTGGACGGAATGATGTTGGCGGAAGCGGTGGGGAGTCCCGTCGTGGGGCTGTAGCCAAAGCCGTTGCGCAGGATCGCTGTTGCTCCGCTGGTGTTGGTTAGGCCGGTTTCCGGGTCTGCGGCGCCTGCCGCGACGGTCCGCGTGGTGGCCGGATCGTATGCTTCGTTCTCATACATCGCGCGCCCAATAGCATCAAAGCACTGCTGATTCCCTGCGGCGCCGCAATCGGTAATCGGGATTTGACCCAGATTGCTCAAATTGCCGCCTTGCATGGCCACGGTCGGAACTGTGTCAAGGGCGTTGCTGGGTTCGTTGCGAAGACGGAAAGCGTGATACCAGCCGAAGAAGAACGTCTTGTCACGTCCGTTGTAGATGTGAGGAAGCACAACCGGGCCGCCCACGTTCGCGCCAAATTCGTTCTGCTTGTTCACGGGAGTTTTGCTGCCAACAGCCTCGCAGGCAAAGAACCCACAAGCATCCGTAGCATTGTTGCGGACGTACTCGTAGCCTTCGCCATGGATTTGGTTCGTCCCGGACTTCATGGCAAAACTGACCACGCCGAGGGCTGTTTCACCCAATTCCGCCTCCGGCAGGAGCGTCATAACTCTGAATTCGCCCACTGAGTCAGGAGGAAACGGGAGATCGCCAAATTGCCCGGTCATCATGCCGCCTTGACCGATTTGCATACCGTCCAGGAAGAATTCCACGGCGCCGCTGGGACTGCCGTTCTCGGTGGAATCCAATTGCCGGCCGGAACCGCTGGCCGTTGGCGTTACCGTGCCGCGACTGACGACGCCCGGCGCCAGATTGATGTAAAACCCAGGGTTGCGGATTTCCGACTGCGATACGATGGGCAATTCCTCGACGTCTCGTGAGGTCACCACAGTGTCTTTGGTGGAAGTATCACTGTCAAGGAGCGGCTGGGCAGTCACTTGAACGGTCTGATTGACCGATCCGATCTGCATGTGAATATTCAAGGCTACGGTTTGTCCAACTTCCACGACCAAGCCGCTTTGAAGGAATTTTTTGAATCCCTGCATCTCGGCCACGACATCGTATTTGCCCACATGCAAGAAGGGAATTGTGTACGCGCCCCCGGGGCCAGAAGTGGCCTGCGTGGCAACACCTGTCTCTGCATTGGTTGCAGTCACGGTGACGCCTGCCATCACGGCCCCCGATTGGTCCAGCACGGTTCCCGTAATTGTTCCTCGATCGCTTTGTGCCCAAAGCGGGCACGCCAGGGCCAAAACCGCAACAATCAGATACCCCAAAATGCGCCGAATGCTCAAGATGCCCCCCTCGTTTTTATCGGAATACGACTCAACGACCCTGAAGCGAATCCGTACAGGCTAAAACGCAATATTTAACTTCCAATATGCCATTGCACTTGCGACTGATGTTGCACTTGCCAAAAAATGTCTGGAAACTTGTTTAGTCAGAAAAAACTACGCGCACTCACCCAAATCTTGGTGGACACTAACACGTACCAATTACTCAGTCAAGCAGTTTTTTAAACTTTTTTTTGAGGCCATTTCGAAACTTTAGAGGTCGATTCTATGACCGCGCAGAGTTACAGCTAGTGTTACAAACAACTCATGCCGCCTTCAGCGCGGCAATAAGGCATAAAAATGGGCCAGAAATGAGGGATTCCGGCATGCCGAGAGCGACAATCCGGCCTGTATGCTGGCGCGGGAGAAATCGGGTATGTTCATTCAACATGGCAACCCATCGACAGATAAGCACTGCTGAAAATCATCCACCTTCTGCATGAAATCCCGCAATAAGTCGCATCACGGGGACGGCGAAACTTTCCCATTCTTCCTGTAACATTAACGGGAAATCTCAGCTTCACCCCAATCGCGACGCCTGCTATATTCTAGTCGCTCTCGTGCAGGGTTAGCCTTGATTTGGCAACGGAAAAACCAAGGAGTTGGACATTGAAAAAAGGTAAAAAGCAGGTCGCATTGAGCCGCCGGCGTTTCTTGAGCGCCTCGGTGGCTGCCACGGCGACCTCCATCGAACTGCCTCGTCGTCTCGGGGCCTACTGGGATGCGGGTGAAGAGCCCGGCTTGGCATTGGAATCGTCGTGGATTGCCTTCCGCTCCGCCAAGCCCATTTGGCCGGAAGGACGCGAAAAGGAAATGAATCTGTGGGTGGGATTTCGCGCCATTTTCCACCCACCTGCCGGAAAACACATTTACCTGCGGATGGCCGGCTGTACATTCTATCGGGTTTACCTCAATGGAAAATTTCACGGTTGGGGACCGGCACGCGGTCCCAAGGACCACTTCCGCGTCGATCTTTGGGACATTACCCCACACCTTGCGGAAGGCCGGAACTATGTTTGCGTCGAAGTGGCCGGATACAACGTCAACAGTTATTACGTATTAGACCAGCCTTCATTCCTCCAGGCGGAAATAACCACTGACACGGAAGTGCTGGCCTCCACGACGAGCGACGGGCGGCCCTTCGAGGCCGTGATTCTCCCGCAACGGGTGCAGAAGGTGCAGCGCTATACGTTTCAACGAACTTTCTCCGAGGTGTATCACCTGGATCCGCAATCCTCGGCATGGCGTGACAGCGCCGATTCTCCGCTCGAAGCCGTGAAGTGCGCAGTTTTTCCCATGCGCAAATACATACCGCGCCGCGTGCCGTTCCCCGACTACGAGAAGCGCCAACCGGAAATGGTGGCCGCAGAGGGTGAGTTCAACTGGAGCGGCAATCCCCCGAAGAGTCTCTACGAGGACCGTTCGATTCCCAGCGCTGCACGGATCGGACCCCATATGCTCGGTTATCGCTGGGATGACCTGACCGAAATTCCATATCTAGAACTCCAAAAGACAAAGACTACCGTGAACAATCGCATCGATACGCCCTATGTGTGCGATCAAGCTCTTCATTTGACCGCCGGCCGGTTCAAAACTCTGGATTTCGGCACGAATCTGGCGGGATTTTTCGGCGCGCACGTAACCGCTCACGCGCCTACAAAGTTCTACTTCGTATTCGACGAGACGTTGACGGACGGCGACGTGGATTTCAAACGGCTTATGTGTGACAACATCGTCGCCTACACCCTGTCCCCGGGCACGTACGATCTTGAGACCTTTGAGCCTTATGGACTCGAGTTCCTGAAGCTCATGGTGCTGGAGGGAGAGTGTTCCGTCAGCAATGTGTATTTGCGCGAATACACGGCGCCCGACGTCTGGACGGCGCACTTTAGCTGTAGCCATGAAGGTCTCAACAAGCTATTCGCGGCGGGCAGAGAATGCTATCGCGACAATGCCATCGATTTGTTTCAGGACAACCCCACCCGCGAACGCGGCCCCTGGCTGTGCGACTCGTCATTTACCGCGCGTGTGGCCCCGCTCCTCACCGGGCACACGCGGGCGGAACACAATCAGTTTGAAAACTACCGGTTGCCTGACAACTTCGGGGACCTGCCCGAGGGGATGCTCCCCCCGTGTTACCCGTCGGACCATTCAAGCACTGACTTTTCGGCGACGTGGCCCCTGTGGTTCATCATCCAACTTGAGCAATACATGCAACGCAGCGATGACCACCAGACGGTGGCGGGACTCCGGAATCGCGTCATGAAAGTTTTCGATTATTATGCGCCTTTCCGGAATGCCCAGGGGCTGCTTCAAGACCTGAAGGGTTGGGTATTTATCGAATGGTCGAAGTCGAATGATTACGTACAACCTCTGAGCTATCCCGCCAACATGCTTTATGCCGCGGCCCTGGCGGCGGCGGGGCGGCTTTACGATTTGCCGCAGTTTGTCGAGCGGGCCGAAGCGCTGCGCAAACTCATCCGGCAACAGTCTTATGACGGTCAGTTTTTTGTCGATAACGCAGTCCTCCAGGACGGAAAGCTTGTTCCCTCCCATAATCGAACGGAAACGTGCCAGTACTACGCCTTTTACTTCGACATCGCCTCTCCCCAAACCTACCCTGAACTTTGGGAGACGCTACGCAGCCAGTTCGGACCACAACGGTGGAAGACAAAGGCTTATCCTGACATCCCCCCCTCCAATGCTTTCATGGGCAACGTCCTGCGGCAGGAACTGCTTTCGCGCGCCGGTCTTACCGAGCAATTAATCCAGGAAGTGATTGCGAGCCTGCTTTATATGGCCGAACTCACCGGCACCATGTGGGAAAACAGCAGCGACGAAGCGAGCATGAACCACGCCTTCGAATCGAACGTTGTCACCGAGCTTTATCGCGATGTCCTGGGCCTCTATCACGTGGACCGCGTCCGTAAGAAGGTGCACCTGCGCGTCACCAATTTATCGCTCGATTGGTGCGCGGGGCGCACTCCCACTCCTGAAGGATTTGTCACCCTGCGCTGGTGGAAATCTGCGGATGCCCTCACATACCAAATCGACGTTCCACCGGGATACACCGTGGAGGTGGAGAACCTTTCGAAATTTAGCGTTGTCCAAAGGCATTTTCCACACGGCAAAGTGAACTTCGGGATCAAAGTGGAAGGTGGGTACCAGTGAAGCCCGAACTTACGCGACGCACTTTTCTGCGCCTTTCGGCAGGCGCCGGGGCACTGGCAGCAGAGCCGTCGTTCAGGGTAGGCAGCGCGGCAGCAGCGGAGGTGACTCCCGGACGGGCTGAGATGACACTGGATGGACGGTTGTTCTCCCCGGACCTGGAAGGA
>JASHSC010000246.1 GCA_030036915.1 Terriglobia bacterium | reverse complement strand
CTAGGCGGAGTTCTGGTCGCGCACGAAGTTGCCCGGGCGCTCGGAACGCGCGCCATCTTCGCTGAGCGCCAGGAAGGCGCTATGACCCTGCGGCGCGGATTCAGCCTGGAGCCTGGCGAACCCACCTTGGTGGTGGAAGACGTCATCACCACCGGCCTATCCACCCGCGAGACGATTCGATGCGTTGAGGAAGCCGGTGGGAAGGTGGTGGGCGCAGGCGCGCTGATCGACCGCAGCGGCGGCGATGCCGACCTCGGCCTGCCCAAAGCCGCGCTCGTTACCCTGAAGATCCAGAACTACAATCCCGCCGATTGCCCGCTTTGCAAGTCGGGAGTTCCCGCCGTGAAACCCGGAAGCCGAACGAAAAAGTGATGGAGATAATGACGGAGCCCTCACCACGCCGGCTCAGGGCGCCTGGGGCGCATCCGGAGGAGGAAAGAGATCGATTTGCTGGACGTGCGGAGATCGGGCCACGCGGTGCCGATCCAGGAAGTACGCCCAGAAAACGAAGACCCACAAGCCAAGTGCCCCGAAGGCGACGGCGCGTTCGCCCGGAGGCGGTGGGCCGAAAATGCTGATGAGATAGATCAGGAACAACAGCGCGACGTAGGACCGGAAGGCGAGCGAGCCGAAGGGGTCGCGTGGCCGCGTGGCGCGGGAGTAGATCCTCGCGCCCACCAGGAAGATTGCGACCTCGATCAGGAATGTCCACCCTCGTGAATTCCAGAGCCCGAAGCCGACGTAGGTTGAGCTGCCCGGGTAAAGCGGCAGATCGGGACGGTGGCTCAGCGCGTCGAGGAGCCAATGGCTCATCACGACGAACCACACACACACAGCCCCCCCTGAACCTCTTTTCACTACTTTATAAACACCCGCGAACAGGCATGCCCAACCCAGGTTGGCGAGCAGACTGTGGGACAAAGGGTAGGAGATGAAATCCAGCGGGGTCACGGCGGTTGCGCCCGGCGAGATCATCACTCGCTCGACGCCCAGCAGCAGAAAGATCGGCCAGAGCAAGTCCGCAAACTGCGCTGCCATCACCAGAGTCCCCAGGGAGGTCCGCGGCGCAACTCTTTTCGCGGCGAATGCAACGCCGAAGTGGCCGATAAACAAAAAATCACCTTTTTACTTAGATTCGCGGTCAGGGGGAAGCGGCAAACGAGAGGCAGATTGACCGATCGAACAAAACCCCGCGAGTGAATGAAACGAGACGGCAGGGCGGTTGCCTTGCGGCCACGAACGTCCTGAGTTTAGATTTTGAATTCCCGCTTCAGCTTCTCCGATTTCTCCGCCACGGAGCGGACGAGCTGCTCCTTATGCTCAAAGAGCCTCTTGGCGGTTTCGGGGTCCGAGGTGGCGATAATCTGTGCGGCGAAAATTGCTGCGTTGATGGCGCCGGGTTTGCCGATGGCCGTGCACGCCACGGGGACGCCGCCGGGCATCTGCACCGTGGAGAGCAGGGAGTCGAGTCCGGCCAGTGTAGTAGTGGCCATCGGGACGCCGATGACGGGTAGAATGGTCTCCGCCGAAATCACGCCGGCCAGGTGCGCTGCACCACCCGCTCCCACGATGATGGCCTTCAGCCCTCGCTCCATCGCAGTACGCGCGTATTCGGATGTACGCGCGGGAGAGCGATGCGCGGAAGTGATTTCGATCTCAAAAGGTATATGGAATTTCTTGAGTGTTGCGGCAGCATCTGTCATGGTGGGCAGGTCCGTATCGCTGCCCATCACGATACCCACCAGCGGCTTCTCCGACATTTCGACTTTCCTCCCTAAGAATGAGTCTTCGATTGTCCCGGCTTCATTTTCCCGACAAAGGGCGCTCGCCGCGCGGCGAACGCGCCCGCCGGGTTGCCGGCACGGTTGGGGCCTTGCGAAGCGCCTTGGCCCCAATGTCCTTCCGATAGTGCATTCCTTCAAACTGAAGCTTGCTTACTCCCGCATAAGCGCGTTGAATGGCCGCGGGCAAGTCTTCGGCCGTGGCAGTGACGCCCATGACGCGCCCTCCGGAGGTCAGCAGGTGGTGATCCTGCACGCGCGTTGCAGCATGAAAAATCTTGACACCTCCCAGAGATTCCACGGCTTCAAATCCTGTAATGGGCTTGCCGATTTCCGGAGTTCCCGGATAACCCTTAGAAGCGAGCACGACGCATACAGCGGGATTCGGGCTCCAATGCGCATCTACGGAGGCGAGTTGGCCGTCGCGCATCGTCACCAACAGGTCCGCGAGGTCGGAGCGCAGCCGCATCAGGATGGGCTGGGCTTCGGGATCGCCCAGTCGGACGTTGTACTCGAGCAGCATAGGGCCGGAGGGAGTCATCATCAACCCAAAATACAAAAACCCGCGGTACCGCGTCCCCTCCATTTCCATTCCCGCCAGCGTAGGGGCGACGATTGAGCGAATGATATCGTCGTACTGCGACTCGCTGAGCAATGAGTCGTCACTGTACGCGCCCATTCCGCCGGTGTTGGGGCCATGGTCGCCGTCCAGCAGCGCCTTGTGATCCTGCGTTGGCACTAGGGGCAGAATGCCTCGGCCGTCCGTGAGGACAATGAAAGAAGTTTCCTCGCCCCTCAGGCAATCCTCAATTACAACGCGCTCGCCCGCCCTGCCGAGGGTCTTGTGGACCATAAAATCTTCCAGGGCCTGCACTGCCTCCATGGGGTCGCGCGCGGTTCGGACTCCTTTCCCTGCTGCGAGCCCGTCAGCCTTGATGACAACAGGAAGCGAAAATCGCGCCAGAGCTTTGACGGCGTCCTCATATTTGTCCATCACCTCAAAACGCGCGGTCGGAATGGAGTGCCGCCGCATGAATTCCTTGGCGAAGATCTTGCTGCCCTCCAGACGTGCTGCCGATTTGCTCGGTCCGATGATGCTCAGACCTTCTCTTTCGAAATCATCCACGATGCCGGCCACCAGCGGTGCTTCCGGACCGACGATGGTAAGGTCCGCGCGCAGGGTCTTCGCCAACTCCACAATGGCCTTTGAATTCGAGAGGTCCACCGGCCGGCACTCGGCTTCCTGCGCGATGCCGGCGTTCCCTGGGGCACAATACAGCTCGTCCATTTTCTGGCTTTCGTGCAGCTTCCATGCCAGAGCATGCTCGCGACCACCGGAACCGAGAACCAAGAGCTTCATAAGAAGGCGTACACTATTCGCATTTGCCTGAGTTTGTCAATCCCGTTAGATGTGAATTCTTGGTTAACGGCTGCTGCGAAGTCTTTAAATTCCCGTAAAATAATTATGTGAGTTTTCCTCACCGGGTCCCCTATCCTCAAACGGCACTGGCCGCGGGACCCGCCAGTTGGTAAAATAACCCAGTTGGTAATATGAAAATGACCTTTTGGGGAAGCTAAAGCGCGAGTGAGAATGGGGTTCTCCGAAAAATACGACGTGGTAGTGGTGGGTGCGGGGCACGCCGGGTGCGAGGCGGCGATGGCGGCGGCGCGCATGGGGCTGAAGAGTGCCCTCTACACCATCAACCTGGACCTGATCGCTCAGATGAGCTGCAATCCCGCCGTGGGTGGAATCGCCAAGGGCCATCTGGTGCGTGAAATTGACGCGCTGGGCGGCGTGATGGGAGAAGTGACCGACGCGGTGGGAATCCAATTCCGCTTGCTCAACACCAGCCGCGGGCCGGCAGTGTGGTCGCCGCGCGCCCAGGCCGACAAGAAGCTGTATCGCGCCAAGATGCGGCAAGTGCTGGAATCGGAGCCCAACCTGCGGATCAAGCAGGCCGAAGTCGTGGACCTGGTTCTGGAACCAATCGCGCCTTCCGACCCCACTGCGCGCGAGGGGTTGACCTCCCAAGTGCGCGGAGTGCGCTTGCTCGACGGGCGCACGGTGGAAGCCAACGCGGTGATCGTGACCACTGGAACTTTTCTCAACGGCCTAATCCATTGCGGCGAGAACCAATATCCTGCCGGACGCAGTGGCGAGCCGCCTTCCGTGCTGCTGGGTGAAGCGCTGCGCCGCCTTGGATTTGAAGTGGGCAGGCTTAAGACCGGCACTCCGCCCAGGCTGGATGCGCGGACCATCGACTTTTCGAAGT
>JASHSC010000245.1 GCA_030036915.1 Terriglobia bacterium | reverse complement strand
ACCATTTGATCTTCGGTGCGGTTCGCGGCGTCCTGAAAATTGGCCTGAACGCGCAGAGCAAATTGATTGGTGAACCTCATCACCTTCTCGGCATAGCCCTTCAGGCGGGAATCCACCGCCTCGTCGAGTTGGGTGGAGAGCTTGGCGAGCACTGCGGTCGCCATCGCGTCGATTTTATCCCGGGAAGAAGCAGTCGTAGGAGGCATAGTTACGGCCGGCACGGAGGGCGTTGGCGACGCGGCTTGCGCCGAAAGCTGTTCGGGAACGGGAATGGATCCCGCCGTGCTCCGTGTGAGGCTGGAAGGTACCACCGCGGGGGCCGGCCCGGTCCTTTCACCGGTTCTTTCCGAGGGAGCGGGCGTGACGCGCTCCTGCGAAGCCAGCCGTTCCGCTTCAGTTGCGGCAGAGTCCGATTCTGCGTCCCAATCGTCGGGAGGAAAAATAATGCCCCAAACGTTTCCCGCCTGGGTCAGTTGAACGCCGATTTCCACGGGTTCTCCCGTGGCACGCCTGGGGCCGACGCTCACCACGGTGGCTTCGGCGGAAAGACCCATGCTGCGATTTTCGATGCTCACCAGCGCGCCGACCGTCAGCTCCTGCGTGGTGCGAAGCTTGGCGCCGTGTTTGCTTACAATGATGGTGCGCGTGGATTCCTGGAATTCCACGCCGGCAGCGTTGGTGCCGCTCAGCACAATGGGGAAAGCAAGGTTGACGCGTTTGCTCCTCCGCGCGCTCAGGTCCTTGTCTTTCGACTGGTCTTCATCCCGGGGTGAGTTCATAAGCTCCATCCAAAAGAATTATTTAATGACTTGCGGGAGCGCACTTCTCATCCATCGCACGACCCGGCGATGATTGGCCCGATTCCAGGAGACTGGCGATCGCTTGCGCACCCTGCGATTGAAGGACACAGGTTGCTAGCCTGCCTTCGGGCGAGAAGAGTTGGCTCCACGCTTGCCCACTAAAGGGCTAACCCGACTCATTATTTTATACCATCAGACGGCTATCAAATGCAAAAAAAACGCTTAGTAGGTCAGTTTTAATTCCTTAGGGGCAGGGCTCGTCCCTGCCCTTCGGCTCGCCAATGCCGGGGGCACCCGCAAGGGGTGCCCCACGCCGAAATTTCAAATTGACCCACTACCAAAAAACGCTGCACCCTCCGATTTCCACATGGTCAGGCAGCCTTTTCCAATCTACCATGAAGGTTTCGAGTCCGGCACTCGTAAACGGGGGGCGAGGATTTGTGCAACCGTATGCGAGAGCGCAGGCATCTTCATCAATGGGGATAATGCCCGTGCTCCACTGTCGCCTTCGGAAGAGCGCACGGGTGTAAATCAAGTCTCCGATCGCGAGAGTTTGAACAAGATAGCTTAGGGAAAGGGAAGGTGCATAGCGCCCCAAGCCACTGCCATGAACGCTCTTCTCATCTATCCCGAGTGGCCCGATACCTATTGGAGTTTCAAGCATGCGCTGCCCATCGAAGGCAAGCGTTCCGCCTACCCGCCTCTGGGTCTGCTCACCATCGCACCTCTATTGCCTGAACATTGGAAAAAACGCCTAGTCGATATCAATATCCGCCCGCTCGTAGACGCCGACCTGGAGTGGGCCGACTTGGTCTTGGTCAGTGGAATGATGGTGCACAAACCTTCCGTGCTGGAAATTCTGGCGCGCTGCCGCGCGCGGGGATTGCGCACCGTGATCGGTGGACCCATCACGAGCAGCGTTGAGGAGCTTCGCGAGCACGCCGATCATATGGTGATCGGTGAAGCCGAGGACCTTATTCCCGGCTTGATGCGTGACATCGAGGATGGAAAAGCTGCGCCGACTTACCGGGCGCTCGAACTCCCGGGGCTCGACAAAACCCCCCTTCCTGACCTGGGCATGATCTCTCCCCGGCACTATAGCGCCATGGCGATTCAATATTCCCGCGGCTGCCCTTTTAACTGTGAGTTCTGCGACATCATTGAGATTTATGGGCGCAAGCCGCGCACCAAATCACCCCAGCAGGTGCTCGCGGAACTCGAGCAGCTCTACGAACGGAAATGGCGGGGGTCCGTCTTTATTGTTGACGACAACTTCATCGGGAATAAGCGGAAAGTTAAAGAGCTGTTGCCGGAAATTTCGGCCTGGAACGCGCGCCACAAGCACCCGTTTACTTTCTTCACCGAAGCATCCATGAATCTGGCCGATGACCCCGAGTTGCTGCAATTGATGCAGGATGCCGGATTCCTTCGGGTGTTCGTGGGAATCGAAACGCCTGTCGAGGCCAGCCTCAAAGAAGCCCAGAAGATGCAGAACACCCGCCGCAGCTTGCTGGAAAGCGTGCGCCGCATCCAACGTTACGGTATGGAAGTCATGGCCGGCTTTATCGTGGGGTTCGACAACGACCCCGAAGACATCTTCGACAGGCAAACAGAGTTCATTCAGGAGAGTGCAATTCCATTAGCGATGGTTGGTCTCCTCCTGGCATTGCCCGGCACGCAGCTTTATCGCCGTCTTTTGCGGGAGGGACGCATTGTGGATGAGGGAGGCGGCGATAACTCGGAATGCCGGCTGAACTTCGTTCCCAAAATGGACCCGCAAAAACTAGTGGAGGGCTATCGTTCCATCTTGCGGCGGATCTACAACCCCGAGGCTTACTATGAGCGCGTGCGAAATTTTCTGAATCAGTATCATCCCCGGCACTACGCGCCTCGCAGCTTCTCAGATTACTCGGCTGTGTTTCGCTCCATCCTCAAACAAGGCGTGCTCGGCGAGGGGCGAGCCAGCTACTGGAAGTTTTTCATGGAAGCGGCCACCCGCTACCGCCACGTTTTCGATACTGCCATGACTTTGGCCGTCATGGGCTTTCACTTCCAAACCCTCACAAGGAGGATCTGCGGAACTGAGATTGAACCCTTGATCTCACCCTTGCAAGTGAGTTATGAAACCTCCGAGTGACCCTGTTGTGGAAAATCCAAGGCTGATGTGAGGAAAAACATGGAAACCCAAAATGTGTTGAAAGCTTCGGAAGAAGCTATCTGCCGGACTGCCGGCTTGGTTTTCAAGACCCTTCAGTTTTTTAGCGGCCTTCGGCCGAACCCTTCCCCTACCCCCAAGTGGTCGGATAAGCCTCTGCTGAAATCCTGGCAAAAAACCAAACCAACACTGGGTTGGCCGCGGACGACCGATTCTCTCTGCCCCGGATGTGTAAAGGACGTACGAACCGCGATCTTGGAGGGAAAAAAGGACTGGCGTGATCTGGTCAACGAGCAAGTTGGTGAGATCAAGGCGCAAATCGTCGAGCGCGACGGCGAAGTTTGGATGGAAAAGGAATGCCCAATCCACGGAAAATACCGCGACATGATGGCCGTTGACTCGAAGTTTCTATCGTGGGTCGAGCAGAATTTCCCCGGTCGCGACATTCTCGCGCATAATGATGCCCACGTTCACCACCACGGAAGCAGCACGATTCGCCATGGCCGGGGAACTGTGCTGACGGTTGACCTTACGAATCGTTGCAACATGATGTGCGACCCCTGTTTCATGGATGCCAATCAAGTCGGCTTTGTGCACGAGCTGAGCTGGGAGGACATCAAGGAGATCCTGGACAACGCCGTCGAGGTGAAGCCGCGGCGCCAGATGTCGGTGCAGTTCTCGGGGGGCGAGCCGACCATGTCACCGTATTTCATCGATGCCATTCGTTACGCGCGCATGCTGGGATTCAACAGCGTGCAGGCGGCCACCAACGGCATCGAGTTTGCCAAAAGCAAGGAGTATTGCCGGCTGGCGTTCGAGGCGGGCTTGCGCTACGTCTATCTGCAATTTGACGGCATCGGCGAAGACGCCAATAGCCATCGCTACGTCGGCAATCTCTTCGACGTCAAACTTCGCGCCATCGAGAACATCCACGAAGCCGGAATTGAGATCATGCTGGTGGTGACGGTCGTTAACGGCGTCAATGACGACCAGGTGGGCCCCATCGTAAAGTTCGCGATGCAAAATCCGGACAAGATTACCTTTGTCAGTTTCCAGCCGGTATCGTTCACCGGACGCGACGAGGACATCACCCCGCAAAGGCGCATGCGTCAGCGCTACACGCTCTCACATCTGGCACGCGACGTCAGCCGCCAGGTGGGCGTAATCGAGCCCATTCGCCACTGGTTTCCGATTTCCATGCTCAGCGTATTTTCGGATTTTGCCGATCTGGTGAACAGCCCCGAATCGAACTGGGGCACCATCAGTTGCGGGTGCCATCCCAACTGCGGCGTGGGCACCGCGCTCATGGTCGACAAGGAGACGGGCGGATGGGCCCCTGTACCTCTCTTTCTGGATATCCCACAACTGGTGAAGGACACGCAGAAAATTACGGATGCCGCCCGCAGCCGGCGCTTTTCCAGCATTATGATGGCTCTGGCGCTCCTTAAGAATTACCACCCCTCGTTCGCTCCATCTTCCTTGCGGTTAAAGGACATCATTCAGAAATTTGACAAGACCTATTGGACCGACGGAGAAGATAAGGCCAAGGAAACCTACGGCAGCTTCGGACCGGAGCGAACTTACGAGGACGCTGTCAAACGGCGGAAGGACCGCTGGAACTTTATGTTCATCGGCGGGATGTGGTTTCAGGATCTGTTCAACTATGACTTTCGCCGCACCGAAATGTGCATCATCCCCTACGCCACCCAGCAGGGTGAGATTTCCTTTTGCGCCTATAACACCGGCGTCGGATGGCGCAAGATCATCGAGAATATGCACAAAAATGCCACTGTCGCCGAATGGTACAAGACGCATGGCAAGCACGAGATTTACGCCAAAGGCAAAAAGGTCCAACTGGAAACTTACGATCACTCGTTGAAGGTTGACTCCGCGGACGCTGCCAAGGTTAAAGCTCACCCGCAAGACGTTCCAATGACCGCCGGCGATGAAGAGCGCGCCCGGCGCAAGGCCGCTTGGGAGGAGCAACAGGCTCGGCAGTATTACGAGGAATTGGTGATGAAAAAGGTCCCGCCAGAACTCGTTCAAATCGGGAATGTTGAGCCTCTGCAATCCAGGAAGCATTAAGGACATTCGCCGCCTTGCGGCCACCGCATGACCGGCCTGATGATCGGGCATCCATCCTCCCGCCAACGCGCGCCTGCGCGCTAACGGGCGGGGGGATGGCTAGACACTCCCAGGTTCTCCCGGCCTTCCCATACAAACTTCCCTTCCTCCGCCCGGATGATCCGGGCGAGGGACGGAATTTGCCTCAACGGGAAATAAGATCACTCGATCTCATGACTTCACGAA
>JASHSC010000244.1 GCA_030036915.1 Terriglobia bacterium | reverse complement strand
CGCGTCGGCCACGCGCTTATTTCGCAACCGTTGGAACGCAGTGAAGATTTGAGAGGATTCCTTTTTCCAAAATCGGTGGTGCGGCGAGGGTATCGAGATCGAACTGAACGGCAACAGGTTTGCCGTTGGGTGCGGTCACGGGCCGTTCGCCGCCGAGGACCCATTGCAAGGTCAGGACATTGCCGTTGTGTTGCAGCACGGTGGCGTCATCGAAGAATCGAAAAACGCCCCACAGGCCGTCGTAGCTGGGGAAGCCGAGCTGGGTGCCTCCGGGAATGGTTACGCTAAGCCGCACGCCCTGGCCGGAGGTTCCTGGCCAGGTGAAGGGGATGGCCTGACCGGGGCCGCCGCTATAGGTGATCGTCTGGCCGTCGACGCTGAGGTTGAGGCTGGTAACGTTCTCCGTGGGGCGCGCGCGGAGCGTATAGCGGAACTGCAATTGCGTCCCGCCGCCATGGTAGAGCGCGCGCTGCACGTCCATGGCGTGATTGAAAAATGTCAGGAACTGCGGGTTCACGGTTTGGTGCGAGGCGGGGTTGGGGGCGTAGCTCGCGCCCACGGGAATCAGCAGAGTTTTCAGTGCCGCGGCATAGAACTGCGAAAGAGCTCCTCTGCCGGGCGCGTAGACGCGGGCGAGGTCCAGCAGGGAAACGTCGCGATTGGACTGGGGGTGAAAGGGGAATGCCGCTTCCAACGACCCCATTTGCTGGCACAATCCCAAGGCGCTGACGGGGCCGGGGCGGAGGAGGGAATCCACGCTATGAATCGGAGCAAGCAGCAGGTCCTCCACGGTCTGGTCCGAGTGGGCGTCGGCATCCTGGTTAAATCCCTGCGCGATGGTTTTGACAGCTTCCTCCGCCTTCGTAACATCACCCAGGCAATGAGCTTTGGCGTTGTCTTTTTGATCCGGTGGGCTATTGTCGGCACGGTCCACGCAGGCTTGGAGATCGCTCAGACTCCTGATGTAGGCAGCGGTGGGCGGGCCGGCCGTCAGGCTCTGGCAATCGTGCGGCGCGACGGATTGCACGGCCTGGAAAGCCCTGGATATATCCGGCTGATCCAGCGAGGTGTTTTTCTTGGCGACGCAAAACAGTGCGAGCAGCGGAGACTGATCGCCGGAGAGTTTCTGGAGCTCCTGTGAAGCGCTGTTCAGGCTGACGGGGTGGGTGACGCTTGCATCCCGCAGGAATGAGCGCCACTGCTCAATGTAATCGTGTTCATACATGCGGCGCAAATCCTCGGAGTGCTTCGCCAAATCCTCCTTAGAGAGCTTCTGCCGGCCCAACACCCAGGAGTCCGCGCTGAAATAAGCGGAGGTATTATTGTCGAGAGCGTTCTGCATAAACGCCCACCCGCCCTCTGTAAAGGCGCCGCTCACCTGCGTTTGCTCCACCACGGCGTCCCCGGCGCCGGGGAAGTGGTGGTTGAAGTCCACGGGCGGATTGGCCTTTTCCGCCTCCGCCAGAATCAGGAGGTAAGCCCGCTCGTTGGCCGAAAATTGCGCCAGGTAGCGGCGCGCGCCCTCCACCACCTGCGGGTTCGGTCGGGAAGTCAGCGGGTTGCCGTATTTCAATTCCTCCACGTAAAACTCAAATTGCCTTTGCGCCAGTTTGATGCGCGCCAGGCTGATGTCTCCACCCGTCGCCCATGCGCGCAGGAGATCCGGGGAAAGGAATTCGGCGTCGCTGTGGGAGGACTCGCTTGTGGTCAACAGAAGGGCCTTCAGGGCATCGAACACAGGTTCGTACCGGTCATTCGGCCCCGGAGCTGAGGGAAGGGAAGTCAGCGTTCGCAGCAGGGCGGCCTGCGCCTGGCGGAGGAGCATCTCCTGAAAATGCTCAAAGTAAATTCTTCGAACCTCTGGGTAAAGCCGGTTGCCTTCGTACAGCCCCCAGCGCATGCTCAGGGGCCTGCCGTGGCGTTTGTAGTTTTCCAGAGTTTCGAGCAACTGGCGAAGATTTTCAAGCTTGCCCAGATCGTCGAGCGAGGGCAATTGCGTGGGGCCGGGATGAACGTCGGAGAGGTCCTGCACCGCCGCGACCACTTGGTTTTCCAAGCGCTTGTTGCGGATGGAGGAGACAGAAAATCCCAGAATCATCACCAGAAAAACGGCCATCGCCGCCGCCAGCACAAACCTCTTGTGCAGACCGATCTTGATGCTCAGGGTGCTGGTGGTAAGGGCGGTCGAATCCTTGAAGATCACTTCCTTGAAAAGCTGCGGAAGGAAAACCCACTGCGGGACGCGGCGGGTTTCCATCGCCTCAGCGCCGGCCATTATCTTCTTGGCTGCAGCCGCGGCCTTCCTGATGTCGAACATCCGCGTGGCGCTTAGGTTGCTTGCGGCGGCCTCGGCCTGCGGAGCATCCTCCTTTTTCTCCTCGGCCGCACGCGCCGCGGTAATCAGCATCGGCCGGACGCCGGTGAAATAGAAGCCGCGAAGAAAGGGCGCAACGCGCGCCGGACCGGGCCGGCAAATATCCACCAGCAGGGGCACCAGCGTGGCGCGAAGCTTCTTGAACTCGCGCGGAAACTCGTAAATGGGCGGCGCCTGGGGGCTGTCAAGCTTGCGGCTCAGCAAGCTGAGGCGCCAATCCGCCAGGCCCTGCAGCAGGTTGTCAAAGGCGGCGGAAATCGCGGCGGTTTTCTGCTCGGTGTAGGTATCCGCGTAGTAGGCGGCAGTGGGCAGCGACGCGCCGAAAACCTGTCCTGCTTCTTCATTGGTCATGGGTGCAACGTAGTCCTGGAAGAATTGCAGGCGGTCAGCACGGGTGAAAAGCACATAGACGGGAAGATTGATGCCCAGCAACTGTGAGGTCTCGCGCAGGCGGGTGCGCCAGTGGTCAATACTGGTTCCCAGAGCCTCGGCGGCGCCGGGGGCGAGGAATTTCTCGCAGTCGATGCAGAGCAGCGCTACGCGCGGCGGTAGATGTCCCTTGCCCAGCAACTGCGCCTCACTGGGAGCAAATTGCCGGATCAAATGGGCCCAGCGCGGCGGTTCGCGCAGCAGGGGCGCGCCGGCTTCAGCCAGGATGAAGGGCGGAGCGTGCCAAAGATTCAAGGTGTGCGTGGGAACGGGAATGTTGTTCTGCACCGTCTGGCCGGCGAGCAGTTGGGGCTCCAACCCGCACTGAAGAATGACGCTGGTTTTAGCGGAACCGCCTTCGCCGAGCACCAGGAGCGTGGGAAATTCGTAAAGGGCGGTTTGGCCGGGTTGCAATGCGCCCAGGCGCACATGCGCTTTGCCGATCAGGATGTCGATTTCATCCCCGGCCGCGGACCCTTCCTCCGCCATTTCGCGAAAGCGGTCCGCATCGATCCCTTTAAACCACCAGACGGCGGTGGCGAAGGCGGCCAGACCGATCAGGGCGAGGGCGGCGCGCAGGACCCAGATGTCATTCCCTTGCAGATTCAGCCACTCGCCCGCCATCCAGGCCAGCGCCAGCCAGACGACGAGCGTGGCGGCGACGATCCAATATTTCACGGATGTGTTCAAAGCTGCTTCCCTGTCCTAATGAGGCGCCAGTGGCCCGACGGTGTGCAATCCTGCGGCCCCGGAAAGCAGGGCGATTTTGAAGCCCGCAAAAAACAGGATAGCCAGAATCAATGCTCCCAGGGTGCCCAGAAGCAGCGCGCGCATCCAGGGGTCGCCGGGCGGTTGCAGCACGGCATCCCTCGCGGGCATCCAATCGGGCGCCAGAAGGCGCGCGCCGCGAATTCGTTCCACCTTCTTCATGATGGAGTTCAGGGTGGGACGGACGCCCTCCGGCCCCTCCGCGCCGTATCGTCCGCGGTATCCCAGCAGCAGGCAGAGTGCGAAGACCTCCAGCACGTCGGCGTCGTCCGGGGAGTCATTACGCGCCACCAGCCGGTCAATACACTGGAAAAAGATCTCGCCGGACGCGGCGTCGCCGAACAATTCCTCTCGCAAGGTCGTGCGGGACCACTGCGCGAAATTGGGGTCGTTTGCGGTCTCTACGGACTCGTCCAGAAAGGCCACCACGGCAAACGTGGCCAGGCGCGCGTCCTCGGGAGTGTATCCTTTGCGAGTGGCGTCGGCTTGCGCAGCCGCCAGGGCGGTTTTCATGGAATTGCGAAACGCCCCGGCATCCATCACCGCCTGGCGGCTGACGCGCAGGCGGGTAATCACCGTCAGAATTTCCTGGAAGACCAGTGCCAGGTTTTCCTTGCGCGAGGGTGGGCGGACATCAACGTTGAGTGAGGTTAAACCGGTTGTCGGGTCTCCATTCATACTTCGACTCTGGCCTGACCTCCTGCATCTCAGGAATTTTCCTGTGCGGCTCTCATGCCGTAAAGGCTGCCTCGATCTTCATGCCTTGGCGGTTCCCCGAACCCGGTGTTCCTGGCCAAGGGCTTACTGGCAGGAGGTGATTGCGGGCCGCTTCACACGGCTCATGTTACAACATCTTCGCTTGAAGCAACACAGATTCGCTGAGTCGCGCGGCAAAAATGTGCTGAACTCTTGCAGAGAAAATCCCTCCCTTGGGAAATACCCCTTATTGGGTGGTGGGTCAATTCGAAATTTCAGTGTAGGGGCACCCCTTGCGGGTGCCCTGTCGCAGCAGAGGCGCGGCAAAGGGCCGGGACAAGCCCTGCCCCTTCGGAATTTAAACTGACCTACTACCCAATCCTGGAACCACGCCTCCTCTGAGGCTTTTTCATGATAAAATTCATAGCATCCGTCTGCGGGAAATTATGAGCTTTCAGGGAAAATACGAGGTCCTTTCCACCCTGAACGAGGGCGAAGCCAAGTCCTACCGGGCCCGGCAAGTTTCTTCCGGGCGGCCCGTGCTTTTGCACCATCTTGCAGCAGACCGGCCCGCTACCGCACAGCCTGATCTGGCTTCTCTCGTCTTCAAGTTTCTTCGTGCTGCCTCCAAGGAAGCCAGCCGCAATTTCCTCGACATGGGTGATGAGGAGGGGCGTATTTTCATTGTGACCGCGGACGTGCCGGAGTGTGTCAACGTGCGCCAGTGGCTTCAATCGGGAATTGACGAACCGGCAGAGGCGGAAAAGGCAGCCCAGCCCACAGGGGATATCCAGGATATCGGAAATATTCAATTGACTCACAATTTAACCACGGACGCGCTTCGCCAGCTTGGCCGCAGTGCCACGAGCGAGCCCGGGTCCGCCTCAGCGGAAAAAGCCACCGTCGTCCCGCCCGCCCCTTCCGGGGGCGCGATGCGAGCATCGGAAAGTGCAGGTCGCAGCGCCCTTGCGCCGACAAAGTTGGAGGAGGATACGACGTCCGCAGGGCTCGCTGGCCTTCCTCAGCCTTCCTCCCGGCAGGAATCGCCCACACCATCTCTGGGATTTGAGCTT
>JASHSC010000243.1 GCA_030036915.1 Terriglobia bacterium | reverse complement strand
GGGAGCGCGCTTCGCGGCTTCTTCCAGCGCCGCAAGGAAGTTGCGAGTGCCGTCCGTCGAGCCGTCATCGACGATCACGATTTCTTTATCGAGAACCACGTCCTGCACGCGGCACAGAATTTCGCCAATTGTGGCCGCTTCATTGTAGACGGGAATAACAACCGAGACTCGCGGGCGCCCGTCTGCCATCATGATTTCCTCGACACGCCGGAAGAAGTTCGTTCTCTCACGAATTCCGCCACGATGCGCTGCATCGTTTCCACGAAGTTCTTTACCGAAAATGTATTCGAGCTCCGGCGCAAGTGGCTGAGAAGAGCCTCCGGCGAAATATTACCGGATAGCACCGCGTCGATTTTTTCCACCGCCTCGGCTTCGTCCGAGTAAATCAATGCCGGGTGATCGACAATCTCCATTTGCCCGCCGTCTTTCGGCACAAAGACCACGCAGCCGGCCTGCACCATCTCTGCGACCGCGATTCCGAAAGGCTCGTTGGGGCGGGCGTGAATGCCAAATCGGCGCCCCGTAAGCAGCTTGATCTTCCGATCGCCCTGCACCCAGCCTTCCAGGTGAACCCAGTCGCGGAACTGCTCCGCCAGGTTGCGCACTTTCCGCGCGTAATCCGAGTCATCAATTCCGCCCAGAATGTGGAGGTGCACGTCGTGCCCGCGATGGCGCACTTGTTCGAGAATGGAAATCACCGAGTGGATGCACTTCTCCGGCGCGACGCGGCCCAGACATACGAAACCGCAATCGCGTTCACTGAAGGGGACCGCGGGAAAATCGACGGCAACGGGCGGATAGACGACCTGCGACGGAATCCCGTATCTCTCGAGCAAGCGCTGCGCGCTCCAGCGCGAATTCGCAAGAGTGAGGTTCCGCTTCCAGGCTCTCGAATGTACACGGGCCACGCCATCGCACACGCCCAAATATACCTCACGGGCCAGTGTCTTTCCGTAGAACCAGCTCTTCCAGGCGTGAAAAGAAGGGTTCAGCTCCAGGCGCCATTCTTCCACGAAAGATAAATCAGCGATCATCTGGATTCCGGGCTTGCCGAAATCCATGGGGCCGTAGGAACTGATCAGGACGTCGAATTCCGGAGCTGCCCGCCGGACAGAGCGGAGAAGAAAGCGGCCTTTCAAGCCCGCGAATTTATCGGTGCCTCGCAAGCCTGCCGGAAGCCAGGCGCGACGAGTGGAAAAGTCGCCCGGCGCGAGCGATGTTCCGTAATAAGCGTTCAAGCGCTCCAGCTCGACGTCACGCATCGAAATCAAAGTAACGTCGTAATCGCGCTTCAACGCCTCAATGGTCCAAAGGGCCGGCGCCTCGGAGCCTCCAAAGCCCAATCCGGGGTGGACGACGGCAACCTTCACGTCGCTCTTCATCGTTTGATTTTCAAGGTGGCGCAACAGTTTCGGTGCCCGGGCCGAGCTTTTCCGCAATCAATACTATACATCATCAGGGCCCGCCGCCCGCACCGCTATTTGCTCGTCATGATGCCGCCATTTTCCCATCCGGCCTCGGTAAGCGTCGCCGAAGCCCTCCAGAATTGCGCGCGCCGCCGCCCGCCTTCGCCTCACCACATTCTTCAGAATCCTCGCCGAAATCAGTGGCAGGTTCACCAGGTGAAACAGCAATTTCCATCCGAACGGGAGCACCACGTTCGCCACCAGAATGCGATTGCGCTCGGAATAATAATAGGCAAGAGGATTCTCCGCCCCGCCGGAGCTGCGCGCGTTCTTGTGGCGAACCACGGCGCGTTTCGCCACCACCGCGTGAAACCCGAGGCGCGCGGCATGATGGTGAAACTCCGCGCCCTCGTGATACATGAACAAGCCCGCGCGCAGATACTCCCCCTTTGCCTTCGCGATCGCCCGCAGCGCATCGGAACTTACCAGCATCGCCCCTCCGTGGGTGCAGTCGGTGGGCCAATAGTCCTTATCGGTGGCGGGTGGAGGCAAATGCCAGTCCACAATCGGCGCAAAAAACTGGCGCAGCATGGAAATTCGGCCGTTGAAAATCACTTCCCTGCCCGACTCATCCAGCAGAACCGCGCCCACAATCGCCGCGCCGCTCTCTTTTGCGACTTCCATCAGGCGCGTCAGGCAATCGGCCTCCAATGTTGCATCATTGTTCAGGAGAAAAATATATTCCGGTGGTTCGGACCGCTTCAGCGCGTACTCAATGGCCGTATTGCATCCGCCGGTGAATCCCGTGTTCTCTTCGTTGCGGATCAGGACCAACCGGTCCGGCGATTTCACGGCGTTCAGAATCCCCTCATCGAATTCATCTCCGCCCGTGCGCGCGCCTTCACCCGTGTAATCGTTAAAGGCCCCGCCACCCATGTTCGCCTTCGCCCAGGAACTAATCTTCTCTGCCGACTCGTTCTGCGAATGGTTGTCGACCAAAATAACCAGTCGGTTGGGATAATCCTGCTTGCGGAGCGATTCGAGGCACTCGAGCGTATCGCGCCAGCCGTTCCAATTGAGGACGCAGATACCCACACTCGGCGCGCGCGCCGGGGCTGATTCCCCTCGGGATTTTCCCGCTTCGTCCAATTTTGATCCTGGGTCCGGAATCGCCCGTCCGCCGGGCAATCGCCACGCCTAAACTGTGCGGTGAAAGCGTTCCGCCCACGTTCGTACGAGGTTCTTCATCCGCCGCGGCATCCACCGCCGCCAGCGCGCTTGCGGAAGCCTGGCCAATTGAATAGCCGAGACCGGAACCGGCGTGAATGCCGGCGGCGGCTCCACCAGGAGCGCCTCAAGCAGCGCATCGTGGTCCTTCACGACGCGCTCGAGCGTAAAGCGCTGCTGCACGACGCGGGTCGCGGCCTGCGACATCCGCGCCAGCCGTTGCCGGTCCGCTGAAAGCTCGAGGATGGCGCGGGCAAAATCCGCGGCGTCACCCACCGTGCAGAGCCGCCCGCTGGCGCCGTCGTCCACCACAAAATCCGTTGTCCCTGCAATCCGCGAGACGATGGGAACGCATCCGCACGCCATGGTTTCAAGCAGCGCCCAGGAAACACCCTCGTATCGCGTCGGCAGCACAAACAGATGGGCGCGCTGAAGGAACGGCAACGCCTCATCCCGCCGCATCGCGCCGTGAAAGGTTACTCGATCCTTCAGTGGCGCGAACGCCTGCTCCAGCCGGCCGCGGTCCGGACCATCGCCGATCAGATCGAAATGAAAATCCGCACCGGCGGCAGCCAGGCGCCGGGTGATTCGCGGCAACAGCATCACTGCCTTCTGGTCTTCATCGAGGCGGCCGAAATAAACCAGCCGCAGGATTCCCTGGTCCGCACGATCGGTTCCGGCGCTGTAGTCCTTAACGTCGATTCCGCCCGGAATCAATGCGCATTTCGACTCCGGCACCCCCAGGACGCGCGCTAAATCCCGAAGCTGCCGGGGTGTTTCCACCACGATGCGGCTGGTGCGCGCCAGATGCGCGGCGGCCATTTCGTATCCGTGGCGAGTCATATTGCCCACACGCGTGACCAGGCGCACGTGCGCGGGCAATGCCGGCGCAGCGGCCAGGGTGAACGGCTGCCCCGTGCAGAACACCACGTCGATCTTGCGCTCCTCCACCCAGCGGACGAATTCCGCGGCGTTGCGCCGCTCATCGGAGCTGCCCGGCAGCAGGATCTCAAACGAGTCGAGCACAAAGAGCGGGTCGGCATCGCGCGTGGACTTCACTCCCGCGGTCACCGCCGTTACGTCCCATCCTGACGCGCGCAGGCCACCGCCCACCACGCGATAAACCGTGTTGACGCCACTGAACACGGGCGAAACGCACCATGCAATTTTCCCTTTTGAAGGGCCAGTATTTTCCATCACCTAATCACTGCGTGGGGCGCCAACGTCTTCCGCGCGCTCCGCCCGCGTAAATATGAAAACGTTTTCTCCCCGCAGGACGAAATCGCAGGGCATTCGCGACACGCAAGCCAGAAAATTCGCGATGGTTCGCCGATGGGGCAAAAGCCAGTCGTGCAGTTCCACAATCAGCAGCGGAAATTTTGAAGGCCACAAGGGATCTCCCCTGAAAATGACCTCCTCCGCGCCCTCCACGTCGATTTTGACCAGCAACGGCGCCGCATCCGGGTACCGGGCGAGCAGACCGGGAACAGCCACTGCCGCGATGGCACCGGGTTCGACCGCGCCGCACTCCATCGTCTGGTACGCAAACGACTCCGCTTTGGCGTCAACGATTTTCGACCAGGTGCTCTTGTCCCAAACCCCTGCTTGCACCGGCACGATGGATTTGCACCCCGCGGTGTTACGTCGAAGCAGATCGAAGTTGTCCTGCGCCGGTTCCAAAGCCACCACCAAGGCCTTGGGAAACAGTGATGCCAGAAAA
>JASHSC010000242.1 GCA_030036915.1 Terriglobia bacterium | reverse complement strand
GGGTCTTGCGACAATTCATAATCCGCAGTGGCCACCATGGTTTCCCACGAGAACAGATTTTCCTGCGCGAAATGCATGTCGCCAAGCTTCACGTCCGGCCGCGCAGCGAACTCGCGCATCAGCTCGAAGGGCGCACCCTTCAGGGCTCCAGCATAGTGAGCGCGAAAAGCCTCGAACGCCGCTTGCGGATTGATGCTGCGGCGAAACGCAGCGTCCTTTTGAAGCCGCGGGCGCAGGACATAATCGCGCGTGCCGACTGCGGGTTCGTCCAGAAAGAGCGTCGGGCCAAGATACTGGCTGCGATAGAGGGATTCGGGAAATTTCAGCACCTTGCCGCCGCCCCAGTAGTAAAGGCCCAGGTCATCCGCCCACGGCGCCTGTTCAGTATCCACTTGCACACAGTTGATTCCCGCCTTCGCCATCTCACGGTAATCATCCTGCGTCAGCTTCACGTATTCGTAGTCGGAGCCGTCGTAGCGGCGCGTTTCGTCCTTTTGACGGAGATTACTCTCCTGCCCGATCAGAACGTCAGGGCGGAGCAGAACCAATTTGGCGTCGGGAGGGGAGGCGGTCGCGCCTTGGCCGAGCGATTGGCGCGTGTAAACCAGGCCGAGGTAGCGCACCTCATCCGGGAATGGCCCGGCGGCTGATGGCTCGCGCGTAGATCGCGGAAAAAGGAATTCCCACCCGCCCATAGCGGGAAGCTCCGCCTGGCCCGTGAGTGCGTTGCGATATTCCCGCGCCGGAGTCGACCCTTCCTGGAAAATGTATCGTGATGTTGAAGCCCGCGCGGCCCTCAACGTAAGAGGCGGATAGCCGGCGCTCAGCAGAAAAAATCGGAATTGCTCCCCATTCGCCTTCGTGGCGCTCAGCGAAATCCACTGGCAGTCGCTCCGTGCTGATTCTTCAATTTCCCCCAAGGCCATAGTGAAGACTGCAACATTTGAGCCCGCCGCTGTGCCCTCCTTGAGGCGATAAGAAGCTGTCTCCCCGCGCGCACCGATGATCCCAGGGCTCAATGGGCGAGGCCCGGGAGAACCCGCGGGTCGCTGAGCTTGAACTCCCACAAGGCAGAGCATGAGAGCGCCGATGATTGGGGTAATTTTCATGCTAGCCGTAAACGTCCGTCAGGCAGCGCGCCCGTGACTGGACAGCCATGCCAAAGTGCACGGCGCGGGAGAGTATACACCCAGTCCATAGCAGTGTTTTTTCCCTCTCTAAATTCATGGCCCGACATTTTTTCCCTTTCGCTCAGGATTTGGGTTATAAATAGGCCAAAGCGCAGGAGGTAACCATGAGTCTGACACGTCGCGGGTGTTTGAAAGCCATCAGCAAAGGTGTTGCGGCAGGGCTTGTGACCGAATCCGGCGGACTGGCCTGGGCCGCGCGCACGGATTCGAAGGCCGATCCGGCCAAACTCGGCATGCCGGGACTTTACCCCGGGCGCGTGGTATCAGTCGAAAATCCGTCCGTTCTGGCCTCCGGCAAGTATCAGGCTGAACAGGTCCAGAAGATGATGCGGCGCGGCATGATGGAACTGACCGGCGCGGACGGCTGGGCGGACGCCTGGCGGCAATTCTTCGAGCCCGGTGACGTGGTGGGCATCAAGGTGAACCCGGTGGGCCAGCCTCTGGTGATTTCCGACGCCACCGTGCTGCACGAAATCGTGGCGGGTCTCGAGGCGGCGGGAGTGAAGCGCCAGGACATTGTGGCCTACGACCGATATCGCAAGCAATTTTACAGCGGCGGATTTGATAAGTGGCTTCCCGAGGGCGTTCGTAATTCCTGGGCTGCGGAGGACGTGGACAACGTGCAGCAGAACATCTCGGGCTACGACCCCGACCACTACATGGAGATGGCGTTGACGCTGCCGGGCTACAGCCTGGATGACCCCGCGGCGCGGCGCTCCTACGCGGCGCTGTTCATCACCAAACAGGTGAACAAGCTCATCAATCTTCCCGTGCTGAAGGATCACCAATCGGCAGGCGTGACCCTTTGCCTGAAAAATCTCTCCCACGGCCTGGTGAACAACGTCAACCGCAGCCACTCAAGCGCCAGCCTGAATGTCTGCAACGAGTTCATCCCCACGGCCGTGTCGATTCCGATTATCCGCAGTAAAGTGGTGCTGAACATTCTGGACGGCGTGAAAGGCCTTTACAACGGCGGTCCGGGCGCGCGGCCGGAATTCGTGTGGGAACACAACACCATGTACTTTTCCACCGACCCTGTGGCTACGGACCACATCGGGTGGGAAGTGATTGACGCCAAGCGCCAGGCGATGGGAATGAAGATTCTGGTGGAATCGCAGCCGGACAAAATCAGCACCTTCGTCCACCGCCAGCCCGAGCACGTGGAAATCGCCGGAGCGCTGGGCCTGGGCATCTGGGACCGCAAGAAAATCGATTTACGCGAATTCAAAGTTTGAATCTGAGTGGTCAAGGTAAAGTGCAGAGTAACGGCGCGCCCTCCGCGCAAAGATATTCACAGTTCATTCGGACAAGGCCACCCGCGTAAGCCTACCTTCGAAAGGCACGAAAAATCTTCATTCACTGCGGGAAGTTTTACGCGCTGTGACCGACGATTAGTGCCGCAAGCCCTGCGTAATCAACATGGAAATGCCGGCTGGCCTTTGGGTGCGGCCTTGCTTACTTCCACCAGCATGCCAAACCAAACACCCAGGAGGTGTTCCATGAAGCAAAAATTCATTGGACCGGCGCTCTGGGCACTGGCCCTCGCCGTGGGGATAAGTGTAGTCACCCCCATGTGGGCGCAATCTCAGAACCAAGCCCCCAGCCAGCAACAGGCACAAACCCAGCAGAAGAGTGGTACCTTCGTCGGAGAAATCGTCAAAACCAGCAGCGGACAGTTTGCATTGCTGACCGATAAGGATCATGGCAGAGGTTTTTTTCTGGATGATCAGGAGAAGGCCAAACAATTTGAGGGCAAGGCTGTGAAGGTGACAGGCGTTTTGGACGCCTCCACAAGCACGATTCACGTCACCGATATTGTGGCCGCGTAATTCATTGGTCGAATCGGGCCGTCCCCTGCTGGTCACCTGAGCATGGATCATTCCCATTGCGGCCCTTTTTTTGATCTTAGGATGAAGTGTGAAGGACGTGGGTCGATTTCATCTATGTAGTTAACTCGAATTCCTGTTCATCCTTCGCCCTTCATCCTTCTAGATTTTGATTTGCATCGTCAGGTTCATAAGTGGCGTGACCTCATGGAATACGGCGAGCATGGACTCCACAAGGTCAACGCCCGTCGAACCGCGAACTTCTTCTTCAGTCATCGGGAAATAGAGCTGAAATCCCGCCCAGTGATTCTTGGGCGCGGCGGCCAGCAGGCGTCGCACTCGCGCAACTCCGGGAAAGTTTTTCCTGGAAAACTGTGCATTCTCCGTTTCCCAACTCCCCGCGTAAAGACTGAATCCTTCACGCACAATTAACCGGCGCAGTTCGCGCTCGATCGCGCTGCCCGTCCGTAGACCTTTCATCAGCCTGTGCCAATCCCAATCTGTGCGTAGCTTGCACGAGCGGAACGCGCGCGGAGCCTTCACGTATCCGCGCTCAACCTGCAAACCGCACTGAAAGATCTTGTCCTCGGTATCGACGGAAATGAAAAACTTGGAGCAGCCGAAGCTGACGTGGGAAGAAAGTGGCTTGGCCTCGCGATTGGCGCGCGGAAGAAAGGCGATCCAATGCCAGAATACACCGCGCCCCCAGCGCTCCGTCACGAAGCCCTGGCCGTAGCGTGCTTCCAGCCCCAGCTTCAGGATGCGCGTGATGCGCTCACTCTCTTCCAGATTTCCCACGCGAATGCCACGGCGGAAATCCAGGAATTCCGGCCGGAAGCCGATTGCTGATGTAGGCAAGGAGAGCAAGAAGGTTGACCTCCCAAGCAGCATCGCTGCGCGGCTTAGGCGCGGCAATTTTATCAACGCCCGCCTGGAATTGCACCCGGCGGGTTCCGGAAGTCTCTGCCTGCAGCTCCGGTTATGGCCTTCCGTCACGCACAATTGGCCGCGTGATAGAATTAAGTCGATGTTCAATGCCTGGGTATTATTGGTGGAAATCGTTGAAAAATTTGCTAATTCTCGCGGTTTTGGCGGCCCTTCCCGGCGCACGCGCAATGGCTCATGCCGGCGATGCCCAAAATCCCGTCTTCAATCTTTCTCAATGCACGTGGAAGGCCTCGGCGGGCGCTCAGTTCACAACGAGCGGCAACGAATTTGATCTCGAGGTCAAGTCCCTTCCTGACCCCGCGCCGCGCGCTGCGCTGTGCTGGGCCCCTTTGCCGGGAAGCGGGGCCATGGAAGTTCGTGGCCTTCACCACGGCGCCGTAACCGAGACGGGATGGACGTTTGCGTTTGAGCGCAGCACCGGCGAGCGCGTCGACTTATACCGCGGCAGCCAGGAACGCGAGTTTGCATTTCCCGTCCCTACAGCCTGGGAGCACGATCGGCGAATTGGAATCGTTATCGGCATTCCGGGCGATAATCCCGGCTACCTGCACCTCCGCGACTTGCGCTTGCAAGCCGCCGAGAATGTTTCGCTCTCAGCTCCCGAGCTTGTCTCTCCTGCTGAAGGGCAGGATGTGACCGCGGCGGCGGCAGATTTTCTGTGGTCGTGCCCACAGCCCGGCCAAGTGGCGGGGTACGATTTGGAATGGCAGCGCGAAGGGGGTGAACCGCAAAAAGTGCACATCGCGGCCTATTTCTCGAGCGACGCGCAGGGGTATTGGCCCAGCGACTGGCTTTCTCCGGGGAAATACTCCTGGCGGGTGCAGGCACTGAATCTTGCGGGAAGCTTTGGACCATGGTCCGAGATGAAGCACTTTACAGTCCGCAAGGAAGAAGCCGCGCAACCATTGGACATAGTTCCCAGCACGAGCCGGCCCGTCACTATTTTGAACTTGCCCTACGATGACGTGAAGGGCGCATGGTCGCTGGTCCCTGCGGATCTCCGTTCCAGCTTTTTGTTTCGCACCGGCGGCGCACGGCCCTACATTGCCAAAATCCTGGCAGCCGCACAGGCGGCGGGCGCACCGATTGCGCTGCAAATGAACGGTCCGCACAACATCATCGCCGGGCGGTGGGACCGCGTTCCCCTGGCGATGATCGAGAAATGGGCACATGAATATTCTGCACTCAAGGCGTTTTACATCTGCGAGCAGGAAGTGCAGGGCGGCGTCAACAATCCCGAAGTAGCCGGCTACCTGGAGCGCCTGATGGCTTTGGGCTCAGAGCTGGGACGGCCGGTTTTCTGGGCCGATGCCAATTGGGGGAGAAACATCTGGCTGGAAGCGGAAGCCCACTCGGATTTCCGGAATTTTATGAAGGAACATTACGGCTACGTTTTTCCCTTGTGGAAGATGAATGGCGGCGACGCTCCTTATCTTGCGCCCGCCGGGCTCCTGGGACTCTGGCTCAGCCATACCGTGGCGGGCTGGGGCGCGCAGCCGGAGAGCTACTACTGGACCGAAGCCGGATTCACCACCTTGGGAAAACAGCTCGACTACAAACAAGGCGTGCGCACCGACGCTCCGCCCGTCATCTTTCAGGAACTGGCGCTTCTCGGAGCTTCGGGCGGCGCGCAGGTTTATTCCTTTGAGCCCGCCAACGACTATTGGGACCCAAACCCACCGCACGCCGACCTGGTAAATCTCATCTGGCCGTTCTTCCGAATGTTGGACGACTCGGTGATTCCCACCTTGCGCGAGGTGCAGGCGGCAACAGTTGATGAACGCACGGTGGATTCCGCGGACCTGGTCTTTCGCAGCGAATACACCCCATCCATCAAGCAACTCTTTGACCGGACTTTGGGCAACGGTTATCCCTTTGAAATGATTCCGGAGTCGGGAAGCTGCTACTGGATTCCTTTTCTTCCACCCGCCGGCAACAATTCTGCAAGTAGATTGTCCTGCCTGCCTCCCAAACCCGGCAAGGCGGCTGTATTCAAGGCGGGAAAATCGGTCTTCGTCTTCAACAGCTGGATGAATTGGAATGAAGACCAATCATTCTCTCTGAATTTTGCCGGCACGCACGCATCCGGCAAACTTGGAACAAACGGCTGGGTGGTGGTTCGCGAAGAAAATAATCAACAGGCGCAATTGTGGTTCTTTGCACGCAAAGGCTCACATCTGGTGATGGATTTTGACCACCCGGTAGCGTGGCGGGCGCTCGATGAGGCGGATTTACCTGCGGCTCCGGGCAATACGCACGATGAGGCGAACGGGTGGTCAGGCGCGGTCCAGCACGTCGACTTTGCCGCGGATCAACAAACCTGGGATGTCAGTCTCCGCTTGGCCCCGTGATTTAAATTACTGCGGCTTTTGACGCTTGATGATCCCGGCGCCCTCTTTAATCGTCAGGAACTGGTTAGCTTCAATGTTGGAAAACTTCTCGACTTTCCGACTGGTGGGCCAAGTCACCTCAATCGAGTCAATTTGCCGCGTGGTTCCCAGGCCGAAATGCAGACGCAAGTCGCTCTGCGACATAACGCTGGTGCCGGAGTGGACCTCATCAATCTGCGCGTGCTGTCCGGTCACCACGCGCACACGCGCGCCAATGGCCGTGCGGTTGCAGTGCACACCGAGCAGCTTGATGCTGATCCAGTTGTTTTTGTTCCCCCCATCGTTCCGCAGCAGTGACGGGTAGTCGTTCATATTCAGCACCAGCACGTCGACGTCGCCATCGTTGTCAAAATCGCCGAATGCGCAGCCACGGCTGGAAAAGCGCTCCGCCACGCCCGGTCCCATTTCCTTGGAAACATCCATAAACCTGCCGTCGCCGAGGTTGCGATAAACCAGCCGGTTCTCAAGGAATTGAGCTTCAATGTGATATTCCTCGATCGTGGGGTAAACGTGCCCGTTCACCTCGAAGATGTCCGTCCAGCCGTTGTTGTCGTAATCCATAAAACCTGCGCCCCAGCCGACATATTGGGTATTTACGCCCAGTCCGGAAGCGAAGGTCGCGTCCGCAAAGGTTCCATCACCATTGTTGTGATAAAGGTCGGGCGTATCATCGGAAAAATTGGTCTTGAAGATGTCCAGCCACCCGTCGCAGTCGTAATCGCCCACGCCTACGCCCATGCCGGACTGTTCCTGCCCGTCCTCGTTGTAAGCACATCCGGCAAGCACGGCGATATCCTCAAAGGTTCCGTCGTGCTTGTTGTGGAACAAAATGCTGGGCTCGGAATCGACAGATACGTAGACGTCCGGCCATCCGTCGTTATCAAAATCGTAGGAGACCGCGGTGATCGAATAGCGGCGGCCGGGCTTCAGGATGCCCGCCTTTTCGGAAACATCGGTAAAGGTTCCATCGCCGTTGTTATGATAGAGAATATTCATCCCGCCCGGCAGACCCTGCGGGCCGCACATCACGGGCATGCCCTTCCATTCGCATCCTCCGGGCTGGCCGGGTGTGGGCACCTTTGCCATATCGAGATCGATGTAATTGCACACAAACAAATCGAGGAATCCGTCGCGGTCGTAATCGAGCCAGGTGCAACCGCTGCCCCAGCGCACACGGTCCTCCCCCAAGCCGGCCTTTTTGGTAACATCAGTGAACGTTCCGTCGCCGTTGTTGTGCCACAACACGTTATGGCCCCAGTAGCTGCAGAACAGGTCATCCCAACCATCGTTGTCGTAGTCGCCCACGCACACGCCCGCGCCCCAGCCGGTGCGTCCCAGGCCGGATTTCGTGGTCACATCCGTGAATGTGCCGTCACGATTGTTCTTGAACAAATGCTGCGTGGGAGTCTTGCCGTCGGGATAAGGCTCTTCGCCGGGCAGCCGGTCGCCATTGGTGAGGTAAATATCCAGCCAGCCGTCCTGGTCGTAATCAAAGAAGGCGAGCCCGCTGCCCTTCGCTTCCAGAATATATTTTTTGTGCTTCACGCCGCCCCAAACATTGGGAACATTCAGGCCGGCGTCTTTCGCAATGTCGACGAAGGTGACCGGAATCGTGGGGTCAGGATGAAGCGCCGCAGCGGCCTGAATCACCGGAATTCCCTTCCATCGCCACAGCGGGGTCGATAATGCGCCTAGAATTTCCGAGCCCAAGAGCACGCCCGTCGAACCCAGCCAATTTCGGCGTGAAAATTTCATGCCCTCCTCGTTAGTCGGCAAGGCCTCGTGGCACGGCCATCCCGGCCGTGCGCACGGGCAGGATGCTCATGCCCCCTAGTGTTCACGCCCGGATTTTACATAACTCAGGAACCGTTTGGCCAGACTGCTGATGCGGCCCGCCTGCCGGTGGCGGAGCGCTTCGGGCGGGAGCAGTTCGCGGCCGATGCCCAACGCCGCGGCCCCGGCGAAGATGAACTTGGAGGCATTTTTCTCCGTCACGCCTCCCGCGGCGATGAGTGGAATTTGGGGAAACATTTTGTGCAGCGAGCCGATGTAATTTTCGCCGCCGATTTGCGCGCAGGGAACCACTTTGACGAAATCGGCGTGCCTTTCCCACGCTGTCATGACTTCGGTCGGAGTAAGTGCTCCAGGAAATGCGATGACGCCCTTCTTCACCGCGAACTCGATCACCGCGGGCCGCAATCCGTCGCTGGTCAGGAATTGAGCGCCCGCGTCGAGACACTCGCTGGCTTCTGCCGCATCCATCACGCCGCCTGCGCCCACCACGATGTTCGGTGCGTCCCTTACGAGGTTGGCGATCACCTGCGTGGCCTGGGGCACCGTTAAAGTGATTTCAACCACATCGATGCCGCCCGCCACCACGGCATCCACCGCGAAAAGGGCCTCAGGCGCGGAGTAGACGCGGATGGCGGCGACAATCCCGGTTTGCTCAATGCGAGCCCGCACTTCTTTGGAGGTCATGAAGCACTCCTGGCCTTCCGGCGGGGCCGCCGGTAGGGCCATCATACTCCCACTCTGGTTTGAAATCAGTTCTTCGGAATGTCCGGGCGATTCCACCAGCCGCCGCCCAGGGCTTGGAACAGCGCGGCGGTATCAGCATAGCGATTAGCCCGCGCCTGAACGAGGTTGATGACGGCTTGCTGGTACGCCTGCTCCGCACTAAGCAGGGCGAGGTAGCTGAGGTAGCCGGAACCGTACTGTTTCTTGGACAACTCCAGAGTGACGGCAGCGGCATTTTTGGCGGCCGCCGCAGCCTTCAAGCCTTCGGCATCCTGGTTAAGCGCGTGCAGCGTGTCCGCCACATTCTGGAATGCCGTCAGAACGGTGCTGCGGTATTGCTCGGCGGCCTGGGTGAAAGCGTCCTGTGCGGCGCGCTCGCGGTGCTTCAGCGTGCCGCCGTCAAAGATGGGCTGGGTAATGCCCGCGCTCAGATCCCAGAAGCCGTTGCCCTTGGAGAACATTTGGGCGATGTGGTCGGGTGAGCTGCCCGCGTCGGCGCTCAAGTTTATGCTGGGAATGCGGTTGGCGATGGCGACGCCGATGAGGGCGCTGGCGGCGTGCAGATTTTCCTCCGCCTGGCGGACGTCCGGGCGCTGCTCGACGAGCTTGGAAGGCAGGCTGAGGGGCAATTCCTGGGGTAATTGCAGGGTGGAAAGCTCGAACTTCTCGGGGAAATCCTTCTGCGGGAAGCCGCCCGCCATCACGGCCAGCGCATCGCGCTGCTGCTCGAGTTGCTTCAGCAAGGGCGGCAGCGTGGCCGCCACCTGCGCAAGTTGCGATTCCTGCGCCGCCACGTCGAGCTCGCTCGCGTACCCTTTGTGCAATTGTTCGCGCAGAATTTTCAGCATGTCGGTGTTGATGGTGATGAGCTCATGCGTAGCGTCGATTTGCCCGCGCAGCGAGGCCTCCTGAATGGCGCCGGCGGCAACGTTTGAGCTGAGGGTGATGTGCGTGGCGATCAGCGCAAAACGCGCCTGCTGCGCCTGCGCCTGGAGCGATTCCACGGTGCGGCGGTTGAGGCCGAAAACATCGGGCACGTAGGAGACGCTTACCTCCGGCGTAAAGAGGCTGTAATTCTGGATGTTGGCGTTGAGAATGGGGGACAGGTCCTCGGCCGTCCGCGCGCGTGTGACCGCGAAGCTTCCTGTCACGCTGGGATAGTAGAAGCCGCGCTGCGCCAGCACATTCTCGCGCGCCACCAGCAGCGCCGACTGCGCCGCCTTGAGGTCGGGATTGGCCTTTAGGGCGCGTTCGATCAAATCATCCAGTGGCTGCGAGTGGAAAAGCCCCCACCACTCGCCCGGAATGTCCTTGCCATCCACAATCGTCTGCGCATCACCACCCACCACATTGGGCGTGGCGCTGGTGCTCGTGATGGGAGTGGGCGTGTAACCGCCAACATCCGGGGGCGCGGGCTTTTTGAAATTGGGCCCCACCTCGCAGCCGGCGCTGAAGACGCAGACCGCGGCTGAAATGCAGGCGAGAGTGCGTAATGTGCAAAGTCGAGACATAGGTCTCAATTCATGCTACGGCCTGCGAACCATGCCGGTTCCGCTGATCGCTCCGGTTTGGCCGCCATGAATATTCGCCGACCCGCTCACCACCGCCGGATTGGGGCTGCGATGGGGAACGGTGTTGTGCAGAGGTGCAGTGGGCCGGACGGCGCTGACCATTCGCTGCGGCTCTGCTGCGTGCCAAGATTCGATGGATACCGGTCTGGGTCTCTCCACATTCCCGAGATTTCCCGAGCGCAGGGGTTCAGCATTCCTGGCAGTTCCGGAGACAACGCGCGGCCGGTTGTTCACCAAAGCTCGGGTAGGATTTGTCTTGCTTGCGCCGGAGTGGATCGGAGCACGAGTGGGCACTGGCACCCGGCCGCGAGTTTCGTGCACATTCGGGTTCTTCCCCTCCACGGTGGCCTTGCCGGCGATGACGGGGGTCGCGCGCCCAGCATCGCTCCAATGCCGGCTTGCCACGCTAGCGGAACCTTCCGAAGATGCTTGTTGGGTAGTCGAACTGGACGGAGTTGCAATGCCCGCCCGCGGCGCCAGTACCGCCCAACCCAAGGTCAGGACGATGAGCGCTGAGGCAGCGCGCGATAAGTTCGACATTGACCAGCGATTCGTCGTCATCCCGCCTCAATCGAAGAAATCGGGTGTTGATGATCGTGGGTCAGGAACATTAGCCGCAACGCGGGGACAGCGAGCAAAAGCATGATTGGACCCACGAACATGCCGCCGACAATCACCGTGGCCAGCGGGCGCTGCACCTGGCTGCCGATTCCCGTCGAAATCGCAGCGGGGAAGAGGCCGATGCAGGCGGAAAGGGCCGTCATCAACAACGGGCGCATACGCGTGCTGGCCGAACGGTACATTGCCTCCAGCGGTTCGAAGCCCTTGGTTCTTTCGTGATTGTAGAAAGTTATCATCAGGATGCCGTCCATCACCGAGACGCCAAAGATCGAGATAAAGCCGATGGCCGCAGAGATGCTGAAGTGGAGCCCCGCGACATATAGAGCCAGGATGCCACCCACCATGGCCTGGGGAATACCGGCGAGCGCCAGAATGCAATCACGGATGTTATTGAACAAACTGTAGAGAATCCCCGCAATGAGTATGAAGCTGATGGGGACAATAACGTAGAGGCGCTGCTTGGCTTGCTGAAGGTCTCCGAACTCGCCCGCCCAAACCAAATGGTAGCC
>JASHSC010000241.1 GCA_030036915.1 Terriglobia bacterium | reverse complement strand
AGATTGCCCTCGCGCAATTCCGGCGCCTTGAGAACTCGCCCCAGGAATTGAACGTCTGTGGAAGTATGGAACGATCCGGAAACATGCAGAGCGGGGAGGGGCAGAATGCTGAAAGAAGCCACGCCCTCCTCCCCAGTCATTCTCCACGCGAAAGAGGAAAACACCAGGCTGGAGTGTGAGGCCTCAAAGCGGCTGGTAAACATGATGGGCGGCGACGACCAGTGGGGCGAGCGAATGGCGGTGCCGGAGGATGACAACGTGCCATCGTAGACGCCTCGGACCATGCTGAGCAGAATCGCCAGGTCCCTGGCATTCAAATCGAACGACTGGCGCTGATCATTCCAGTAGAAAACAGCGTGGGAGATGGTGAGGCGGCCAATGGAGAGATTCATCAATCCCGCAAGGCCTTCATGAGGTGAAGCGGGTTGGCCGGCGCCCGGCAGGTTGGTGGCGCCCTGGGCGTTGGTGCGGAGGTGCACCGCGATCCCATCCGTATCGAGATAGCGCAGACGGAGCCGCCGCTGGAGAAGTTGTGTAGGGCGGAGGCCCGCGTCGACCTCGCGCACGGCGATCAGCGGGGATTCGCCGGGACCTTCCGAGCCGTGAATCACCAGGTTCTGCACCGTTACCTGAAACAGCCAGGGCCGGAAGCGGAAATAGCCAATCTCCACCCGGCCGCCCGTGAGGTCCTCGAGGCCGGCCACAACTCGGCGCTCCAACTCATGCTGGAACCAGCCGGTGCTCATGATGACGAGCGCGGCGAGGGCTAACACGAGCACGATTTCCACCAGGAAAATCGCTGAGCGAACCGGTTTGGAAACTTTCCAGTGCGTAGGCAACCTCAGAGCGCCAATCAGAACGCCTTGAATTTTAGTGTCGATCCCGCCTGAGCCGGATCAAGGGCGGCGGTTGGAAACCGCTGCCACAGTTCACAATTTTAGAATCAATCCCTCAAAAAGAGTGAAACCGCACGTGCGAGATGGGTTTCAACTCCTCAATCCATTGGTCGAGTAATTCGTTGATGCGCTTCTCGGTAAGAATCTCGCGAATCCGGCTCTCTACTTCGGAGAGAGGCGGCGGCTCAGCATTGGGATTCTTCATTTTGAACTCCGGGACAAACGTGGACCGGTAATAATCCTCCACCTGATCCTCGCTGGGCGAAGCGGTGGGGCGCAGGCGTTGATCGATGAGACGCAGCATCAACTCCTGTTGCGCGATGCGGGCGGTCACCTCGGCCTCGGTCATTCCGAGATCGGAGAGGACGCGCGAGAATTCCCCAGGGCGCGCGTAGTGCTTGCGCAATTCGACCAGCCTCACCGCAGCAGCCTTTTTGCTCTCCGCCTCTTCCGTCGACCCGGGATTCTCTTCGCGGGTCAAAAGGTCCTGGTAAGTAAGGTGCTCGCGGGCGCTGTCAAGCTCGCCAGGGCTGGGCGAGGGTGGAGGCCAAACGCCATCCAGAAATCGTTCGAAGCGATATTCCTGCTCCACGTCCCTCAAGGTGATGGCGAAGCTGCCGATGGAGGCTGTGACGCTATCGAGAGTTTGCGAAGCGGCCGATATACTGACCGTGAATAACGTGCAAATGAAGAGTAGGAAGCACGCCTGCTTGAGGATTTGCCGGTGAGATGAGCCGAGGGCCCTGCTTGCGGTAGCGGGGGCGGCTGCGCCGGCACGGAAGCTTCGAGATTTCACCATAATCGTCATCAAAAGCTCTGTCCGAAACTTACGAAGTACTGAAAATTCGAGAGCCGCTGCACCTGCGTTGTGGTGACGTCATTCACCGTGCTCACCACATCGTAGCGAGGCGGATTCAGGTTGTAGCCAAAGTCAACGCTCAGCGGCCCCACGGGTGTCTTGAAGCGAAGGCCCAGGCCCACGGCATTAGAAGTGTAGTCAAAATCCTCCGGCGAGCTTTGCGTAAATTTCAGCAGACGCATTCTTCGAATGGTGGTGTAGACATTGCCGGCGTCGTCAAAAGCCACAATGCCCAAGCGCCGATGGTCGAAGAAGGTCCTGAATTCCACGGAATTCAGGAACAGCGCATTGCCGCCGATGGGATATCCGGTCTGCGGGTCGCGCGGCCCGGCCTGGTTGATGGAGAAGCCGCGCATCGATTGGCTGCCGCCCATAAAAAATCGCTCCGGCAGGGGGATTTCATGCGTCTCGATCACCTCAGCCGGTTCACCGTTGCTGGCGGGCACCGTGACGCTATACAACCCGCCGTAAGGCGACAAGACGCCGAACTGGGTAAGCCGTGCAAAGACCAGATGGGGTGATAGGGTGTAGTAGGTGGAGTTCTTGCCGTTGAAGCGGAAGAAATCCGCTTCCGAGCCGAGGCCCCTCGAGGCGATGCCGGCGTTAATCAGCGAGTAGGAGCCACGCGTCGCGTCAAGAGCATCATCGCGCGTGTCGCGGATGAACGACCCTCCCAAAATTCCCACGATAGCCGGTTGGCTGTAGAGTGCTGCTTCCGCCGCCGAAACCTTGTCGGAGATGTCCAGCGCCTGGACCCGCTCAAACCGGTATTCCCCGATGAGCAGGGACTGCCCGTGGAGATGCTTTTCGATGCTGAGGGAAGCCTGTTGCAGGTTCTCAGTAAAAGTCAGAACCTCACGTGAGAGATCGGTGAGGATTTTGAATCGCATATCGAGGTCATCGCGATTCAGAAGGCGGGGAATCAAATAACCTGCGTCCGCGCCGGTGTCAATGTAAGAGAGTCTGCCGTCCATGCTGAAAGTCTGGCCCCGCCCGCCAACGTCCAGGCGCGTCAAGCTCAAAGAACCGCGCGGGCTGACCTCGTAAGTCCCCTGGGGCGTATTGCTGCCCAACCGCTGGACTTCCACGCCGCCGCCGTATCCCAGATTCCAGCGGTGGGATTCCTCCACTCCCACCAGCAGGGTTTCATTCGTGTCGGTCGCGGGCCGCTCCTGGGGCGTAATCTGAACCTGGTTGAAAATTCCCAGGTCGTAGAGGTTGCGCTGCGATTCAAGCATCGCATCCTGGCTGACGGCGTCGCCCTGGTGAACGCGCAACTGGCGATTCACCAGACCGGGGCGCACGTGATCGTTTCCCACCACCACGATTCGTTGGATGCGTTCCTGCACGCCAGGGTCAATTTGGAATTCCAAATCCACCTCATGAGCGATTTTGGAGGGCGTGGCCTGCCAATTTGCTTCCGCATGGAGAAAGCCGTGGTCCGCGAGGTAATCCAGAATGTGGTCGCGGTCACTGTGCGCCCTGTCCGGGGAATAGGGCTGTGTCGGCTTGCAGAGCAATGGGGACCAGAGCTTGCTTTCCGTAGCCGTGTCGATTCCCCTCATGGTCAAGGTGTGCACTGTTGATTGCGCGCCTTCATGGATCATCAGGGTCACGTACCGGTGGCCACTGACGCCTTGGTATTCGTCGTTAATGTCCGGAGTGATCGCGGTGTCCAGATAGCCCTGCGAATGATAAACCACCAGGAGCGCGGCGATTTTGTCATCCACCTGAGCCTGGCTGAACGTCGCTTGCGAAGGCAGCAATCCCTGCGCGGGCGGGGCAATGGCCTTGTTTAATTCCGAAGTGGAGATCGCCTTGTTGCCTTTAATGCCGTAGCCCGCGAAAGTCTCGCGCGGCCCGAGGCTGGCGCGGAAAACAATTTGCACATTCGGTTCACGGCCCGTCGCCGTGTTCCGGCTGGCCTTCACCGTCGTGGAGAAATATCCCTGCTCTTGAAAGTGGTTTTTCAGCAGATTCTCGCAGCGTTCAAGGGCCTGGTCGTCTGTAACGCCGTCGCGATAGAGGGGAAGAAGGTTCTGCAATTGGGAGCGCGAAATTTCCGCGCCCTGCACGCTTACTCGAATGACCGGCCCGCCATCGATCCTGACCACGACTTTTTCCGTATTGGTTTTGGCGTCGTATACCCTTTGCTGGATCGAAATGTCAGCTTGCAGGCGCCCGTGAGCAACGTAGAGCTGGTGCAGGCGAAACAATCCGCGCTCCACCCTTGCCCCGGTTAGTTCCATGTGGGGATGCCATCCGGAGACGCTCATCAACCGCTCCGACGAAAACGCCGCCTCTGCCGGGAATTGCACAGTGCTGACGCGTGCGGGTGAGCCGGCTTGAATTTGGAAAACCACGTCGGCTTCCATAGTGTCGGGATTGGGTTTTATTTCGTACGTAATATGCGAGCGGTAGTAGCCATTCGAAACCAACAGGTCGCTGAGGCGCTTTTCCGCAGCGTTCAGGTCCTCGGGGCTCATGGCCTGACCGAGTTTCAATCGCGAGGCTGTAACCAGCGCGCGAGCTTCCACGGGCCCGGTATTTCCCTCTGTCGTCACCACGCCCACGAAATACTGTGCGCGCGCCACGAAGGTTACTTCCACACCATTGCCCTGCGGCGAAGCATCAGCGCGCAATTCCGAGAATCGGCCTGTGGCGTAGAGTCTCTTGAGGGATTCGGAGATCTTTTCGGGGTCGAGCGCCTCGCCGATCTTCTGACTTACCGCGTCGGGAAAATACTCGAGTTTCAAGTCGCAATCGCATTGGAGAGTAAGCTGAGTGACGGGTTTGCCCCAAAGCGAAGTTTGGGCCTGCGCCCAGGATTGGTCGGAGCTCCCGACGAGCAGCAAAGTGAGAAGAATAAGCGTGAGATCTGCTCTGCCGCCAGGGATTGCGGGACGGGAACGCCTCGTCCGGCGGCGCGCAGGATTTGGGGAAGGCATTCGAGAGTTTAGGTTATAGCCACGCACCCCGGAGTTTTCCCGCCAAGCCGACGCCAAAATTCGTGCAGCCCTCATCTGCATTATACCCTGCATTTGCGATTTAATTTCCGGGAATGAATTTGCCGATGCTCGTCACCATCAATATTTATGCGGGTTTGAGTGCGGTGAAGGCAATTTGGAGTAACAACTTCGTGGGTGAGAACCAAACGCAGCCTTTTCGATCCTGGCTGTTCTATTCGCCAACCTTAGTTGCACGGTCACTTTTAGGGCCTGACGAGTTGGGATACCCGGCTTTGCCGGGGAGGCAGCCGGAGTTTGTCAGTTCAGGGAATCAGCAATTTCCCACCTTTCATCGTATCGAAGAGCCCCGAGGGATTAATTCTTGTATAGGCGTTCGGCGTGGGAGGAAGCTTTCCTCGCTGCTTCGTTCAAGCAGTTCGGACACAAACAATCGGTATAGAGCGATTTTAGCTCTGCCAATGCTGCCGGGTTCAGCTTCACCTTGCCGCACCAGCATGGCCTGGAAAGTGAAGCGCATTCAAATTGCGCGCCGCAAGCCGCGCACGCCTTCTGCCTGGCTCTAAAGATTTGAAAGAAAGAACGAATCCAGCTCCGGCTCATGCTTCGCTGCCTGCTCCCACATCCATTTGCACCGCTCAGGCACTTGCTCATTCATCAAACCATAAAGCGCCAGCGCGGGGGATAAAGCGGACCTCTGCTGGTTTATCGAACTGTTGATGGACAGGCCCCTGAGAATGTGAGCTTCTATGCCGTGAAAACCGGGCGTGCGTGCGGGGCGCGACGCCCGACGCGGGTCAGTTCTGGCTGAGAGCCGTCACGATCGCGTCTCGCAGCGTTTGAGGTTCCACATAGCCAATCCAGTGATTTCGAATCGTGCCCTTCCGGTCAATCAGGAACAGCGTGGGGAAAATGGCGATGCCCCCGTAAGCCTGGTCGCTCTCCTTCGTCCAATTGGCGATGGGATAGAGGATGTGGTGTTCCTGGACGTAGCGCTGGCGCACCGAGTCGTCATAATCGAGGCCTAGATTGCTGTCGTCATTCGCGCCGACGATCGCCAGGCCACGGGAAGAGAGCTCGCGGTCGAGGGAAACGAGTGCCGGCGCTTCCTGCATGCAGGGCGGGCAGCCGGTAAACCAAACTTCCAGCAGCACAACTTTCCCCCGCAGGTCGGCAAGGTTGAAGTCACCGCCGCCCAGGCGACTGAGGGCGAGGTCCGGCGCGGGGTTGCCGTCAAACCCGCCAATCTGTCTCGCCAGAACCTGGCCGAACCGGGGGTCAGACTCGATGCTTTCAACATCTACGTGAGTGATTTCGCCGGTTTTGGGGTCGCGAGTAAGAAACCGGGGGACGCGTGGGTCCGATTCCATGACTCGCAGCAGAGTGTCTGCGGCATCGGGAGTGCGCAAATCAAATTGCTCTGATATGACTGCGAGTGAAGGCGGAGACTTGTATTTTTTCTGGTAATTGGCCACAAAAAGTGGAATACGAAAGAAGGCATTATAGAGTTTATTTAGGGCTTGGCGTTCGTCCGGCTGCGTGAACACCTGGTTGTAAAGTTCCGTCACGCGCAGAGGCTGGCCGGGTTGAAGATGCGTGCGAATATAATCGAGCACGCGCGCCTCGGCCTCGGCGGACGCCGTGAGGGTCGCGGCGCTTCCGGCAACGATCACGAGAAGCAGCAGAAGGTATCGAAGTCGGGTCATTGGGTGGGAGATTTCCCCTCTCCTTGCCGCGCTCGCGAAGGCTTGGAAAACCTCTTACCACAGAGGTCACAGAGAGCCACAGAGTCGTTTTTCTCTGTGCCCCTCTGTGAACTCTGTGGTGGAAGCTCTTTGGCAGCCAATCCCATAGAATGAAAGCTCAGAAATTCACTTTCCCGCCTGCGCGAAAATCTGTGAGTGAAATTCCAGAGAAAAATGCAGGTACTGATCCAAATAACTCCATCCGTGGCCGCCTGGACGCAGGACAAAGGTGTGAGGAAAGCCCTTGGAGGTCAAAATCTGGTCCAATTCCTTCGCGCCGGCGTCAAAGCCGTAGCGGTCCTGATCACCACAGTCGAAATAGATTTTCAGACCGGCGAACTTCTCGGGGTGTTCGGCCAGAGTGAGCGGATTATTGGCGTCGAAATAGGCCTCGTTCAGCGGCGAGCCAAAGGGTTCTTGCAAGACGCGCGCATAAAACCCATAGCGGCCTTCAGTGGGCAAGGGGTTCGGGAATTTGGAAATCAGGGCCGCACTGTGGGCGCTGGCGGCGCCAAATATGTCCGGATGCATCATTCCCATGTGCAGCGCGCCGTAGCCTCCCATGGAGACGCCGCTGATTCCCCGCATTTCGCGCGTGGCGATCGTTCGGTACTTGTGATCGATCGCCGGAATGAATTCCTGGATAAGGAAGTCCTCGTAGCGTTCTTTGCCGTCGAAAGAATTCACCCAAAAACTTCGGCCGCCATCGGGCATCACCACGATGAACTCGCCGATTTTCCCCTCGGTCATCAGGTTTTCCCAGGTTTGCTGGCCGCTGTGCTCGCTCCAGCTCCGCGCGTGTTCAAAGAGACCGTGAAGATAATAGAGGACGGGATATTTTTCCGAACCGGAATCGTAACCGGGAGGAAGGGCGACGCAATAATCGACTGGGTGTCCTAGAATCGTGCTGGAAAATGAATCACATTCGACCCGAGCGGTGTTGGTTTGTGCCCATAAGGGTGCCACCAGCAGAAAGGCAAGTGCCGGGGATATGGACAGGATTCTCAGCCCTCGGGGCCAACCGGTGGTTAGGTGAGGTAATTCCATCGAGAAATATAAATGCGCAAAATCCTTTATCAAAGCATCATTCTGATGCCGCTCGGTGTGGGAGTCAAGCGCGGGATATGCGCTGAGGAACTCGAAACTAAACGTATTTTTCGCACGGAGGCTGCCAGCCGAACGCATCCGCGACCGGAGATTGAAAACCAGCGATGGGGGTGGCAAGATATCCGCCGGTCACCGAGCATTTGCCGGAATTCTGGAAGATATCGGATTGACCAATGTGTTCTCTCCATCGAGAGGTTCCTATGCATTCGCACACTCGCTCTAGCAGCTGGAAAGCAGTCTGCGTTCTGTTTGCGGCGGTTGTGAACTGCTCTGCTCCTTGCCTTGCGCAGACGGAGAGTACGGCTATCGTGGTGCGGGCGGATGCCGCGGCTCCAATTAACTTCGGCGTGCAGGAGTTGCAGCGCGCGTTGACGCGAATAGGGAATAAGGCCAGCGTCACGAACGAACCGGCCACCGAAGGTGTGCAAATTATTCTGCAGACCGTCGGGGACCGCGTGTGGCCGCCGGCTTCCGGCGCAAGCCCCGCGCCTGCAGGTCCAGAGTCCTATGCAATTTCGGTGCTGCCCCCTCGAATCATTAATGTGGAGGGTCGTGACCCGGTGGGAGCGATGTACGGCGCTCTCGATCTGGCGGAGCAGATTAGTTGGGCTAAGAACCCCGCGTATTATCACGACATTCACCCCGTCACCAAATCGCCTTTCCTTGAGCTGCGCGGCGTCAACATGTTTTTGACAACACAGGATATTGATAATCCCGACGGCGCGTTCTGGTCCGACGAGTACTGGCAAGGATACCTGGATATGATGGCCAGAAATCGTTACAACCTTCTGGACATCCATGGCCCGTGCGATGCGGTGACGCTGACTTTTCCCAACGGGTTTTCCTACTTCGTAAGCCTCCCGGATTTTCCCCAAGTGGGAGTGGGCACGGAAAAGGCCGCGAAGAATCTGGCGCGATTTCGCCAGGTGATTCAGATGGCGGGCGACCGCGGCATTAAAGTCGCCTATATGAACTACGAAGCAGCCGCGCCCATCGGTCCGTGGAAAACCCGCATCTGGGGCGTAGACGAGCGTTGGGTGTCGCCGCCCATGGAGTACCTGGCGAGTTCGCGACTGGAGGATTACACCCGCGAGGCGGCACTCAGTTTTCTAAAGCAGGTGCCGGAACTCTGGATGTTCGGTTTCCGCGTGGGCGAATCCGGTCAGCCCGAGGACTTTTACAAAAAGACTTACCTTGCGGCGCTCGCGCAAATCCCCGACAGCTTAAATGTCTACGTCCGCACCTGGCTTGCGGATCCCGCGAAGATTCGGGAGCTCGCCAGTTCCACCCGCCATCATCTCTATATCGAGCCAAAGTATAACGGCGAACAACTGGGCTTGCCTTATCAAGCGGCGCTCGGTGGGCGCCACTATCCCCCCAGCGGTTCCTACGAGGACTACACCAACTATCCCAGGAATTATTCCATCCTCTGGCAAATTCGCGCGCACGGCACGACGCGAGTGTTCTTCTGGGGCGATCCGGAATTTGCTCGCCGCACCGTGCGCTCGTGCAAATTCGGCCAAGGGGTTGGCTTTTCCATGGAGCCCATGGAAGCATATTGCCCAGCGGCAGAGTACCTGCATCACAACCCTCAGGTGCATCCGGGGCTCTACAAGTGGATGTACGAGCGCGAGTGGCTGTGGCACCTCACGTGGGGACGGACGGCTTATGATCCCGACGTGCCCGAAGAGGTCTGGACGCGCGAATTCGATCGCCGCTTCGGCTCGCAAGCCGGCTCGCTCGTTTACAAGGCCCTGGTGGAAAGCAGCAAGATTGTGCCGTTCATCTATTCGTACCACAGCGTGGGGTTAGACCATCAGAATTTTGCGCCGGAGTTTGAAACCGGGGACCATGCGCTGGACTCGCGCTCGCGCGTGTGGCAGGGAGAGCGCCTGGTTCCCTACGGGGGCGACAACGATGACTTTCTGCGGGTCGCTCCACTCGACCGCACGGCCATGGTTGACCCCGCGCATTACGTCGAAGATCTCCTGAACCACGTCGTGACCGGCCGGATGAATCCCTTCGCGGCTGCCGATTATCTCGGCGCTGCCGCCGACAGTAGTGAAAAGTTCATCAAGGCCGCCGGTGAACAGCATCCAGACTCGCCGGAGGAATTCGATTGTATTAGCCGTGACGTGGCGGCGCTCGACTGGCTGGCACGCTATTACCGCGACCGTATTCGATCCGTGTCGCACCTGGAATTCTACCGGCGCACGCTCCAGCACTCTGAGCTGACTGCGGCCTTTGACGACCTGCACGCGGCGGTGGCCGATTGGGACCGCCTTTCTGATGTCACGGAACAGCATTTCGGCTACGTTCCGGAACTCATCCGCATGGGAGTGAATCGATTTTACTGGCGCGATGAAGGGCGCTCGTTGGGTCTCGATCTCGACCAAATCAATGCATTGGAATTCGAATTTCACAACCTCAAGGACCGGCGCCGCGACGTACTCGGCCATCTGCCTCCTTTTAAGGCCCGGCCGGGAAAGCCTCTGCCTCTCACAGTCACCTATGTAAGTGAAGACCGCAAAGGCCAAGTCACGGTGTTCTACAAAAATGCGCAGGAAGTGGGTTACAAGAAGTTGGCGTTGCATCCGGTTAACGCGGTGGAACGCACGTGGGCCGTGGTGATTCCGGCGGAGGAGATGGTGCCCGGAGAATTTGAGTATTACTTCGAGGAAAATCTCGGCGTCGGCGGCAGCTACGGAGGCACGTTGGATCACCAGTCGCCTTATCGCGTGATCGTGACGAATAACGATGTGGCGCCGGTCATTTCGCATCAACCTCCAGAACGGACGCTGCGCGAAACTTCGGTCACATTGGCCGCAGGCGTCGAATCGAAGGGGAAAATTTCTTCCGTGCATGTCTATTACAAGCCCATGCCGGCCTACGATGACTGGGTGAGCGTCGAAATGTTGCCCGCGGGGCAGGGCGAATATCGTGCCACGGTTCCAATCACCCCGGAAGGAATTCTGTATTACTTCCAAGCCGTGGACGAAGACGGCAACGCGGCGAACTACCCAAACTTTCTCGTCCAAACACCGTATTTTACTATCAATGGCTGGGATGCCCGGACTGACGCAGATCCTCGTGGGCGATGACGAGGGCACTCAGGGGGTTTTGCTCGGCACTTGGGCTCACGGTTTTTCCCGAGCAGTTTTCAAGGAGGTCGCATGAAGAAATTTCGACGAAT
>JASHSC010000240.1 GCA_030036915.1 Terriglobia bacterium | reverse complement strand
AGGGAGTCTGGGTGACAACTCAGGGCACGGTGGTAGTAAGGGCAAGTCGAGAAGATAATGCATGAATAGTGTTCGTTGCCTCATGTTGTATAATGCGGTTAAAGGAGGCTGCCCATGAAATTTCTGCCCTACAACCCCGATCAAGCTTGGCTGTTGCCGCCCAGCGTCAAGGACGTGCGGGGAGAGGATCACCTTTGTTTTTTCATCCACCGCGTGGTGGAACGCCTGGATCTGAGCGCCTTTTCGGCTGATTACGGCGACGAAGGGCAGCGTCCCTACGCCCCGGCCTTGATGGTCAAAGTGTGGTTGTATGCGTACTGTCTGCAGATGACCAGTTCGCGACGGCTGGAGCAGCGGGTGCGGGAGGATATCCCGCTGTCTTATCTGGCGGGCGGTCAGCGACCGGACCACTGGACGCTCAATGATTTCCGCTCGCGGCATCGCCGCGCTCTGAACGACGTGTTTTTGCAGGTGTTGGAGTTGGCGCGGGAGCTGGGCATGGTCCAGTTGGGGCATGTGGCCATCGATTCGACGCGCGTGCGCGCCAACGCCTCGCGCCGCCGCACCGAGACGGAGAAGGAACTGCGGCAACGCCTGGCCCAGACGCGCCGAGCGATTCGGCGCTGGCAGCAGCAATGCGATGCCGTCGATCCGAATGAAGAACCGGGAACGCCCGTGCCGGTCGATTACGGAAAGCAGCTGGAGGAGCGGCTGGCCGCCACGCGCGAGAAATTGCGGAAGCTGCGCAAAATGGGAGCGCGGCAGTTGTCGGTGACCGATCCGGACAGCCGGATGTTGCATCAAAGCGGCGGCCGGTTCGTGCTGGGCTATACGGTGGACCTGGCGGTGAGTGACGATCATCTGATCGTCGCGCAGCGCACCACGCAGGCGGTGAGCGACAGCGCTTCGCTGGTGCCTATGGTCGAGCAGGTTGAGGCGACGTGCGGGAACAAGCCGGCCGAGGTCAGCGCCGACAGCGCGTTCTTCTCGGTAGCGAATGTGCGCGACTTGGAGCAGCAAGGCATTGACGCCTATCTGCCCGACGCGCACCTGTGCGGGGAGTGGCAGCAGCGGCGCGGTCCCTTGAAGACCATACCGGACGCGCCCGAGCATCGTCGCATGCGCGCCAAGCTGCGAAGTCCGCAGGGTCGGGCGCGCTACCAGCGACGCCAGGCGCTGGTGGAACCGGTGTTCGGGGTGCTGAAAGAACAACGCGGCATGCGGCGTCTGCGCCTGCGCGGATTGAGTAAGGCGAGTACCGAAGTGACCTGGTACTGCACCGCCTTTAATCTCACCCGCATGTGGCGAAGGCAGTTGCCAAGGTAAAGGAGCGGCCGAAACCCTCGCCCTTGCCCTTCGCCAACTTGCAATCGGAGGATGCTCCATCATACCTTCCTAACTTCCAGCCCTCACGGCTGAGTCGTCACCCAGACTCCCCGGGGGCTCCCCATTTTCTAAACTCAGTGTGAACCACGGCACTCCAAGCAGTCATCAGACTGATTCATAGGAACTGAATCCCCCGCGTCGTTTCTCAGGGCAAACCGGATGCCAAACTTCGGCCCACAGCTCAGATATCGCAAATTGCCTGTAATCTATTGAATATACATGACTTGAACTTCATGGGCGGAGGTGAGGTGTGCCCCTAGACTGGACTCTGGCTCCGTTTTGGTGCGTGAAAAGACGGTCTTATCGCCCTTGAAAGCGTGAAAAGCCCCACAAGGCGGGAAGAGAAATCGAGGATGAGGCTTCAGGATATGGTTGGACTCGAAAATAATTCGGACAAGATATCCCATTCGAAGGGGTCCCGCTCGGCCATTGGAGGGCGGGACCCCAACGGGTTTTCGATCTTCATGGGTGGTTGGAGTCAACTTCCCGAGACGATTTGAAGCCCTCCCCACAAGCGGCGTGAGGGTGTCCCGAATTCGGCAGAATCTAACTGCTGAGCACGGCCTGCACAAACCGGGCAAAATCGCGCAGCGCGGATTGCATTCCGCTTGCGGCGACGGGGTTCCAGCGCCCAATCATTATGGAATCGAGTTTGCCGGTCACGGGATGAACACCAGGCGGGTGCCCTTTTCCGCGGAATTCCAGCGCGATTCGACTTCGCGCAAAGGAGCGGTTTCGATTTTCATTTTGAACGGCCGCTTCGCCGCTTCCTGAAGGAATTCTCCCAGCAACTGCGAGATTCTTTCCATGGAGATGCTGCCGAAGCCGCTGCCGATCAGCTCGAGACCGGAGCTGCGCAGAGTGGCTCCGTCGAGCGAAATGGTCCAGCCCGCCATGGACCCGACTTCTATATACCGAATGCGCGCCGCCGTGTGTTGAAGCCCTTTTTGTGTCATGGCGCCGAGCACCGTCTCCGCCGGCTTGCCCCATAGGTAATCGAGCACCACGTTGACGGGGTGTTGCGACCATTCCTGGTGGAGCGACGCGGCGAGAGCTTCTTGATCATCCACCAGAGGGATGACGGCGTGCGCGCCTAGGTGAAGAAGTTCCTCGAGCGCAGCAGGGTTGCGGCCCGCGGCTACCACTCGCCCCGCGCCCAGCCGCCGGGAAACCTGTACCGCCAGCTTTCCGGCCACGCCCGTGGCGCCGAGGACCAAAACATTTTCTCCGGGCATGAGTTGCGCCCGCGCTTTGAGCGACGCCCACGAGGACAAGGAGGGGTTCATCATCGCCGCGACCGTCGGGTCATCAAGCGCTTCCGGAACCGGGAGGCAGAATTGGCGGGCCGTCACGCAGCGTTCCGCCATGCTCCCAAACGGGCTGTGCGAGGCTCCGAAGTAGACGCGCGTGCCGTCTTCCAGGCGCCCCACGCCGTCGATTCCGGGAATTTGTGGCAACGCACCGGTGCTGAGGTAGTGTGCCCCGCTCGCCATGGCTCTGACGATCTGATGCAGCCCCGCGGCGCTTACCGAGACGATGACTTCGTTCTCGGCTGCAACCGGCTCCGCGAATGTGCCGTAGCGGGGAAGGGATTGGGAGTCGTGTACGACTGCGGCGTTCACTGTGGCCTTTCGTGGGGCGGGCCTCGCGGCCGCGGTGGCCAAACCGCGAGGGGTCCCCTACAAACTGTGTCGCGTTATAACGGGCAGGCAAAGACATTACCGAACTGCGTGTAAAGTTGGCAAGTCCATGACCTCTACCCGGCAGGCGGTTCTATAATTTCGGCTGAAGGTTAGATTGCTTCTGGTGCTTAATAGGCTACATATATATGCGGCTGCGAGAATCGGCGCTCACGGGGCTTCGGTGAAGGCTGAGTCCATTATTGCGCTGCAGATTTCCTATGGGTCAAAAGCTCATCGCTTCCTGTATTTTCAAATACTTCCCAGCTTCGTTTTACAAAACGCCTGTTTTCAACCCTTTGTTTTCAATCAGTTCCCAGCTTCGTTTTTTTCGGGCTTTGTGTCGGATTTTCCCCGCGATCCGAGGCAAAGTTGCCTTGCCCGCAAAATCCTGGTGCGCGAAATTACCCATAAACGCCAACTAGCGGACAAGATGAGCAATTTCAGTTCCATTGCCCGCGAGAATGATTGCCGTATGTTAAACATTTAGGCTAGAAGAGTTTACATGGAATGATGAATTGGCCTTGCCTCGGCTGGGTGCGATCATTGGGGGATTTCACCCAAGAGGTGCGTGTTTTTCCGCAACTAAATTGGCAGCAGACCTGAGCTATTCGATTTTGTTAACAGAGTAATCATCCTCCGGCAAAGCCGTGGGATCTCCTAACAGATTAGAACGGAACTCGGAGTTGGCAGTTTGCTGCTGACCTGTGACCAAGCCAGCCCGAACTCAGTGGATAGATAGAGAGTGCCAGCTTTGTCTACCACCGCAGCCGTTGAGCCGTTTGTGGCGAGGCAACCCGTGTCGGCGATGCCGTTGAGCCACGTAGGCAGGCCATTTTCGACGGCCGCTATGTCTCCATCCGGCCTGACCGGCCGACGATAAATTCTTCCCTGGGTCGCAAAGTGGTCTGTCGACGCGGAGACAAGAATGTCATCGCGCGAGAACGCCACCGCAGAGCAGTACGGTGCGTGTAGGCCGTCCCGTTCTATGGTCCACGTTACTCCTGCGTCGCGGCTAATGCAAAGGCCGATAGCGGACGCCGCGGCGACGATGTGCGGATCCGCTGGGTGCGCGCACACCTCATGAACATCGCTGTTGATATCTATAGTGGGCTGCCAGGTTGTTCCGCCATCCATTGAACGCGGAATGCCTCCCACGTGAACGTTGGCGAACAGTATGCTCCCGTTCGAGTTGGCTGCAACCGAGCGAATGCCGAGCGGTGGCCCGACACGCTGCCCATTAACAATTGCCGAACCAGCAAACCAACCATCCCGCCCCGCGATGTTGTCGAAACCATCGACGGGATCGAGCACATTGCCCCCATGTCTCAGCCGCAGCATGCGCGCGTCGTCCGTTCCTATGTAGATACCGTCTCTAACCGCCATGCAGCACGAAAGCTCGAACTCGCTCGTACCGACGGTTGCCCATTCGCCGCTTGGTGCACGCCTGCGCAGCGAATGTCCGCCAACAATGGCTAGCGCACCGCCGTATCCATCCGGTGCAAGCCCTCTGACGGGCTGGTTCGCAATCTCTTGCGTACGCCCATCGCCGGTGACTGCGAACAGCCCGTCGCGCCACGTCGCCACAAGTATCGTCGGTTTCGTCACGGGTCTCCTTCCTCTCCCACTTGTCGCGGACGATCGGAGTTGTTGAACAAGGCTATGCGTTCTCTTGAAGCAAGCCATTGCGATTCGGCCGATACGCACGCCCAATCAATGATTCTCCGGCAAAGCCAGCAGAGCGCAACTGATCCACCGACCTCAGATGTCTGGCGGCAGGTTCGACTTCTGGGACACGCGTCACCCGATTCTGTTACCGCGCGGAATTCCTGACCCAAGCGCCCTTGATGAATTCTTCGCTGGTGGCGTCCACGCTGAAGGCCTTTTGCAGTTCGGGGAGATGTGCATACTGGTGGGTCAGCAGGGATCGCGCATCTACAAGTCCCTGGCGCAGGCATTCCATGGAGCGGCGATATACGACGGGCGTACCGTCTGCCTCAAATCCTCCCGAGGCGCCGCAACTCGTGACCATGTTCACTTCCATGAACTGAAACGGAACCATGCAGCCCACATCCCGTCCGGCATGTCCTGAGCCGTAATACAAAAACGTTCCCTGGTGCCGCATGACGCGGGTGACGGAGTCGAAGACGGAGGCTGCGCCCGACGACTCAATCCAATAGTGAATCATTTCTCCCTTCGTGTGTTTGTCAATTTCCGCGACGACGTCGCACGCGCGCAGGTCCAGGGGCGTTCCCCCCAGCTTTTTTGCCATCGCCAGGCGGCTGGCCCGCATATCGGCAACGAAGATCTGGCCGTCAAATTTCCTGACGTTGCGGAGATACTGAATGAAAAAGAGTCCGCTGGGGCCCGCACCCGTGATCAAGACGTGGCGGATGGGATGCCGGCCGCCGAATTCGTAACGGCACTTGCTGCGCTCCATGCGGTCGCTGGCGTGAAGAACGCAGGCGAAGGGTTCGATGACCGCTCCCATGGTGACCGAGATGTCCGCCGGAGTTACCACCACATTCGTTTCGGGAATGCTCACCAAGTCGGAAAACGCTCCGGGAGGACCGGTGATTCCCAGCTCTTGTAAGTAAGCGCATTGGTGCGAGTCCCCCGTTTCGCAGTATTCACATAGCGGCACGCGCGCTTTGCTGTGGCAATTCAGCACCTGGTCCGCAATCACCTTGTCCCCGGGCTTGCACTTGGTTACATTCTTCCCCACCGATTCCACCGTGCCATAAAACTCGTGGCCGAGGATCTGAGGAGATTCCTTCAGAGGAACCTGCCTGCCGCTTTTGTCGCGATGGTAGTTGGCAAGACCGTGAAAGATGTGCAGATCGGTGCCGCAGATGCCCACGGAACCGATGCGGATCAGGACGTCGCGCGGTCCCACTCCCGGCGCAGGCACATCTCGAACTTCAAACCTGGCGACATCCTCCAGAACCAATGCCTTCATTGCTTATTCTCCTGTCGAAGAGGGACACTAAGACGAGCTTTGAAGCAACACGCAGCGCGGGGAGTGCGCGGCGAGGGCTCGGTCAAAAGTCACCAGGATTCCGTCCGCCGACTGGGCAAAGGCCAGCAGCCAGGCATCGGCCCAGAATTTGGGCGAAGCGGTCCTCCCCCGCGCGTTCTGGCGGAAGCGCTTTTCGACTTCGGGCGGTTCCAGCATAAAGCCGACGCGCTCGTCCGCAAACAGCCGGTCATGCGCCCGCCAGGCCTCATTGAGACTCAAGGGCTTGCCATCCATGGCAGCAGCCGTCGTGAGCAGGCGCAAGACGCTGAGCTGTGTGAAGCGCGTAAAGACGATAGACCCGTCCGCAGACTCCCACCACAGCCGGCCGGCGTTTCGGTGGACGTGGTTTTCAAGCAGCAATGCCATCCAAACGTTGACATCAGGGAAATTCAATGAGCCGGTAGATTTGTTCATTATTCAGGTCAAACGGCTTCCTTCCCGCGGCATGGACGATGGGCGGATCAAGACGCAGACGCCGGCGCGGACGTACCGCCGTCACGTCGTTCACGGCGCGGCGGATGCCGGCGAGGATAAGTTGGCGGGCAGAGCAGCCCTTGCGCGCCGCCGCTTCGCGCAGCCGGCGATGCAGATCCCGCGGCAAGTCGATAGAAGTCCGTATCGGTTTGGCTTTCACAAAAGCATTTTCCCCTCGGTGACTTAAATAAGTCAAGCCTAAGTCCGACCCGCAGCCGGCGGGACACCCCATTTTGTTTAATTCGGGGGGCGGGGTCCCCACCCGCAGCGGAGGCTAAAGTGGTCGGACCGGCCGTCAGGTTTGTAGCGGTCGGTAGCGCGGACTATTTTGGGATCGATAATCTACGCCCTGCCGCTCAGAAGCTGACGTTTCGCATCAGATGCCCGCTACCTTTTGCCAATCGCGATTCTTCGCCGCGGCCAAAACCGCATCGGTTACATAATCGGTTGCCAAGGCGTCGCGAAAG
>JASHSC010000239.1 GCA_030036915.1 Terriglobia bacterium | reverse complement strand
AAACGTTCTGGGTCTCGCAAATGTCGAAGAAACTCTTGCCGAACTTCGAGCGAATAATCTTGACGAGCATTTTCAGCGGGGCGCGCCCTTTCGTTCTTTCTTCCCTCTTGAAGACGCGCGGCTTGGGCGAACCTTCGCCCCCTGTTTCGCCGGTGCTTATGGCCGGCTGCAAAGCCGGATCTGCGGCGTCCCCAGAGATGAATTCCCACGCGGTGGTGGCCTTGCAGGCATCACAAGCCAGTGCGATGGAAAAACCCTCGCTGATATATTCCGCGTCAGCCTCGGGCACGGGCGATGAAATCTTCCGGTGGCAACGGCGGCATTCCAGCACCGCGCTGGGAGGCGTAACGGCCGCTGGGCTCGCGCCCGAACCGGGGTCCGGTTCCCAAATATCTCCCTCCGCGTCGAGCATCTCGAGTCCGACGGAATGAAAATCCGCGCCGGCCGTCGTGTGAATCCAGACCACGCGGTAGTTCCCGCCCACCTGAGTGCGCACGTTCAGGATATGGAGCTCGCTTTCCAGATCAACCAGGTTGCGGAGGCGGACGACGATGAATTCGCCCGCCAGGCGCGCGGTTTCGGTCTCTTCGTCGAAGTAGCGCGCTTCATGCGACATGCCGCGCACGCGAATGGGAACCGCAATCGCGGGTGTTCCGGCGACTTGGTGTCGTCGTTCCATAAGCCTCTTCCCGGCCTGACAGTACCGCGATTCCGCCCACACTTCAACTCTTGCCAATCCGTCACGCCCGCTTGGATGTTCAAGTTGAAGGCGCGCTTCGAAGCAGGAATTTAGATGGTAGCCACGGTCAGCGAGGTTTTGACCGTGGGTTCTTGTGGATCGAGCGTCCGCGGCCGCGTGTGTAATTCCCAAATTCAATTTTCCACAAATGGGAAAGGCCCACGGTCAGAAAAACACTGACCATGGCTACGCCGCTTGAAATTTGGGGCTGGCTCGAAGGCGCGCTACAATTCCGCGTGACCTGCCTGCATTGCGCTCTATAATCCAGCGACTTATAATCGAGTGTTTGGACTTGACATCGGGAACTCACCGTGTGCGTCCGCTCGGGCGGCGGCGCGCTCTGGCGACGTTTCCGAATGTGGGCAAGGTTAGGAACAGCAGGCGACATTTGGCCACGGACACAAACTCAAATCCGGCACTGCTTGGAACTCTGCACGCGCCACGGGCATCGGGCGGCGCTCCCGCCAGCCTGCTGGGTGACGAGATCGTCGTGCGCGGGGCGCGCGTCCACAACCTGAAGAACATCGACTTCACAATTCCCCACAACAAAATCACCGTGGTCACCGGGCTTTCAGGTTCGGGAAAGTCGAGCCTGGCGTTTGACACGCTTTACGCTGAAGGTCAGCGGCGATACGTGGAATCGCTCTCCGCCTACGCGCGGCAATTCCTGGAGCGCATGGAGAAGCCCGACGTCGATGAGATTTCGGGCATCGCGCCGCCCGTGGCGATTCGGCAGAAGAATACCACGCGCAACCCGCGCTCCACGGTGGCAACCGCGACAGAACTTTACGATTATCTGCGCCTGCTTTTCGCGCGAATCGGCGTAACCCTATGTTACAACTGCGGCCAAGCGGTGGAACGTGACCACGTGGATGCCGTCGCGGATCGAGTGATTGCGGGTGAACCTGGGCGCCGCTTTTACGTGCTGTTTCAGGTAAACCCGGGAATGGTTGCCGGCGGCACCACGAGTACTCCTGTAAGTCACCCGCGGTCGAAACGAATGAAGCAAGGCACCGCCGAGGACAACAGTCTTTTGCCCACTCCTGAGAAGTCCACGCCTCCGAGCGAGGAATTGAAGCCCCGCCTGTTCGCCTTGCGGCAGCGCGGCTACAACCGTTTGTACCAGCAGGGCCGGGTTTTTGAATTCTCCACGCCCGAGTCACTGCTGGATATTGATTTCGCGCAGCCTGTTTACATTCTGGTGGATCGCCTGGCAGTCGCTCCGGACATTCGCCAGCGAGTCATCGATTCCGTGGAGCTTTGTTACCGTGAGTCGGGCGAAGCGATTCTGGAATTTGTTGCGCCGGACTCCGCTGCCGGGCCGGAACGCTGGGTGTTCAACGAGCGCTTCGAATGCAAGAACTGCAAGATCACATTTCAGGATCCCGAGCCCAGCCTGTTCTCGTTCAACAACCCCTACGGCGCCTGCCCGCGCTGCCAGGGTTTCGGCAACACCATTGATTTTGATCTCGACCTGGTCATTCCCGACAAAAACAAGACTCTCGCCGAAGGTGCAGTCGAGCCCTGGACCAAGCCGCGTTACCGCGCGCCGTTCAACGAAATGCGGCGCGCCGCACGCGCACACGGAATCCCCCTCGACCAGCCCTATTACAAACTGAACGCTGAACAACGCCGCTGGCTCGTGAACGGTGACGCTCACTTCGGCGGCATTCGCGACTTCTTTGAGTATCTGGAGCGCAAGAAGTACAAGCTCCATGTGCGCGTCTTCCTCAGCCGGTATCGCGGCTACACGCTCTGCCCGGAATGCCAGGGCGGCCGCCTGCGCCGCGAAGCGCTGAACGTGCGCATCAAAGAGAAGAACATCACGGAGGTCTGCCGCCTCTCCATTCAAGACGCCTACCATTTCTTCAATGAGCTTCGCCTGTCACCGCTGCAGCAGACGATTGCGGACAAGATTCTGGAAGAAATTCGCTCGCGCCTGAAATTCCTCTATCGCGTGGGGCTGGAATACCTCACGCTTGACCGGTTGGCCTCCACGCTCTCCGGCGGTGAATCGCAGCGCATACAGCTTGCCACGGCGCTGGGTTCAAACCTGGTAGGAGCACTTTATGTTCTGGATGAGCCCTCCATCGGCCTGCACCCTCGAGACACCGGTCGCCTGATTGAGATCCTGAAAACCCTGCGCGACCTGGGAAATACGGTGCTGGTGGTGGAGCACGATCCGGAAATGATGAGCGAGGCCGACAAGATGCTTGACCTCGGCCCCGGCGCCGGAGAACACGGCGGGCGCATCATTTACGCCGGAGACATGGACGGCCTGCTTGCCGATGCGCGTTCGCTGACGGGGCGATATTTATCCGGCGAGCTGCAAATTCCCGTGCCCAAGGAGCGGCGCAAGCCCGGCAAGCACTGGCTGCGGATTCGCGGTGCCCGCCAGCACAATCTGAAGTCCATCGACGTGGAAATTCCGCTAGGACTCATGGCGTGTGTCAGCGGAGTCTCGGGTTCAGGAAAATCCACGCTGGTTCACGACGTGCTTTATAACGGCTTGATCTCGCGCCGCGGCTTGCCCGCGCCCCGCGCCGAGTACGAACGCATCGAGGGCGACCAGCAGCTCGGTGAAATCGTGCTGGTGGATCAATCGCCGCTGGGCCGCACGCCGCGCTCGAATCCCGTCACCTACATCAAGGCTTTTGACGCCATTCGCGATGCCTTCGCTTCAACCATCGAAGCGCGCAAGCGCGGTTACACGCCGGGACATTTCTCTTTCAACATTCCCGGCGGGCGCTGCGAGACCTGCCAGGGCGACGGCACGGTGACCATGGAAATGCAATTTCTCGCCGATGTAGAGCTGGTGTGCGAAGAATGCCGCGGCCGCCGGTTCAAGCCCGCGATTCTAGAGATCCAGTATAAAGGCAGGAACATCTATGACGTTTTGCAGATGACGGTGAAGGAGGCCCTGGCGTTTTTCTCCAACTTGCCCAAACTCACCAACGCCATCCGCGTGCTCGACGAGGTGGGCCTCGGCTACCTGCGCCTGGGACAGTCCGCGACTACGCTTTCGGGAGGCGAGGCGCAACGCGTGCGACTGGCCGCGCACCTGGCGCATCGGACCAGCGAAAATTCGCTCTTCATTTTCGACGAGCCCACCACGGGGCTGCACTTTGATGACATCAACAAGTTACTGACCGCTTTCAACCGCTTGATTGAAGCCGGTGCCACGGTGCTGATTATCGAGCACCACATGGACGTGCTCAAAACCGCCGACTGGATCATCGATCTCGGCCCTGATGGCGGCGACTCCGGCGGCTATGTGGTGGCCGCCGGCCCGCCCGAAAGCCTGTTGAAGAACAACCACTCGTTGACGGGAAAATTTCTGGCGAAGTATCTTAAGGATTCCAAACCTTCGCGCGACTCTGTGCGGTCGAAGAAGTAAAGTCATGCGTACGGGACACCACTTCGCTTCAGATTCGCTCTCAGCCCTCCTATT
>JASHSC010000026.1 GCA_030036915.1 Terriglobia bacterium | reverse complement strand
GCGCCAGCCTTCGCGCGGATTCGCGAGCGCGAGCGCCCAGAATTCGTGCAGCGCGCTGGTGGACTCCGGAGCCGTCTGTCCTCCGGCAATATACACCGTGTCCCCCGTCCGCGCTCCGGCCATATTCGAGGCGGTCTGCGGCAAGTCCGCCCATCTATCGATCACAATTTGGCCGCCCTGAAGGCGCAGGTGCAGCGTCTCGCGGGAATTTCCCGCAGGCGTTTGCCCGCCAACGCACAGCATGCCTTCGTCGAGGCTGATTGCAACTCCATATCCGACCGGTGAGGGCAGATGCCCCGCCAATCGCCATTCCCGGTCGTCGCGCCCGAGCGTATAGATAGTATCGACCCATTGCTTCTTGCCGCCGTCCCACGGAGGGACATGGAAATAACTTCCGCCTGCCACAACCAGCCGGTCATTGATCACGCCCACAAACTGCCCGCCGAGCGCGCGGGGTAGATCGGGCAGATTGCGCCACGCAAGCTCCATGCCGTTGGTCGCCGCCTGCATGTTGGGAGTCAAAAGCATCAATAAAATCCATCCGAAGAAATTCATGCGATTCCAATTCAATCTGCGCAAGCCGTTTCTTCAGGCGTTGATCTGCGCGCGAGTTGGCAGCCGGTGCAACCCTTTCTCCTCAAACCACACGTGCAGCACCTGGCGGAACTGGTGCGAGAGGAAGATGTGCATCTCGCGGCCATCCACCAGCAGGTCGACGTAGGAAACGCACCAGTCCGCATAGCCGCCAAATGTGCCGCCTCCAGCGCTGTTGGCAAACACGAAGCGCGGCTCCGACCACGTGTTGCCCTCGTCGCGCGAGAGGGACACCCACAGTTCGCCGCGATTCTGGCCCGCGCCGATGGATCCCGCAGTGGCGGGCGTATTGCGGTTATGGAAAAAGCTGGCGAGCGTTTTGCCGTCGCTCAGGTGGCAGAGCATGGGCGGCGCGAGCGGATGCACCATGGGCGTGGGGTCGGGCCCCCTCCAGGTTTTGCCGTCGTCATCACTGCGAAGCTTCCACAAATGTCCTTCATCGGAGCGCGCCAGCATCAGAACCTTGCCGTCACCCAGACTGATGGGCCGGCCCTCCTCCAGCCGATCGTGCCCCGCGCCGGGCGTCACCCAGCCATTGGGCCGCGGATCGGGAAGCAGCGTCCATGTGGCGCCCTGGTCCGTGCTGCGCATGATATAGAGCCGCGTGGTCACGGCGTTCTTGCGGTAATTTACTCCCGTGTGCGGCGCCAGCAGCCACGTTCCCTCGCCCGTCTCGCACATGCGCATCACGAACATGCCGCGAAAATCCGGATCGTTCACCGGGCGAATCAACGTGACGTCGGACCACGTGTGGCCGTCGTCATCGGAATGTCGATATCCGATGGGGGCGTTCTCCGGCCGGTCGAACATGCTGAAGATCGGCTCGGTGCCGAAGGCATAAATCCGCTTCGACCCGCGCGGCACCAGAGGCACAAAGCCGTGCTGGTTGTAAGGAATGTCCCACGCCACTTTCGGTCCCGTCCAGGTTTTGCCCTGGTCGGAGGAGCGGAAGGCCACCATGTCATTGGTCTTCTTGGTTTGATTTCCGTAGTGGTGGGTCCGATAGTGAGCATCAGCAGGTAATCGCCGCCCGGCGTCTTGATGCAGCGCGATTCGCCGCACCAGTTCTCGGGCGGCGTGTGCGCGTAGATTCGCTGCGCCGACATACCATCGTTCACCAGAATGCCCAGCTCGGGAAGGTTATGCAGCCCTCGCGGCGGTGAAGCGGGGTGAATCGCCCTGCCGCCGATGGTGATGGTTTCGAGCGGCGGCAGGTTCGGAAGCTCATCTGCCGCGGCCCATCGCGCAATCGGGATGGCTGCCACGCCCGCCCATCCCGTTTTACCCAAAAACTCCCGCCGATTCATTAAGCAAATCTCCCCCTCAAGGATTTTTGCCCGGCGCCCGGCCCGGGACGCCGCCTCGCCCCTACGAAATGCCCCTCAGTGTCACGTTCGAAAATGACACTCCAACTTCCCGTGCTCCCAGAGCTATAAAATTTCCCTGAAAGTCGAGTTGATTTTCCGATGCAGCCACTTTCGTTCGCGCGTCGCGATCGTGAAGCTGCCACGAAATCCTTCCCGGGCGCGCCATGACGCTCAGGCGGAACCATCGGCCCGTTTGCTGGGGGCACGCTTCAAAAAACGTCCTGGAAATATTGCGAGTGTACGCCGGCTGGTTGAGGCTTCCCCAGTGTGATTCCTGCTGAGCGCCTGCTCTGCCTTTACCGTTCCAAATCCAGCCGACCCAGTTGCCTTCATCCTGATAGGCAAAGAAGACACCAGCGGCGCCGGTGGAAGGAATTTGCTGATCGATCCGAATATCGGCTGCGAGTGAAAACGCTGGCGGGCGCGCGGGCAGAAATGAGCAGGCCTTCGACCATTTCAGGTAATCGAGGTCGCGCTCGAACGTCGGCCCGCCCGCGAATTGCAGCAAACCGTCGGCGGCGCTCCACAATTCGCCCTGATTGATGCACGTCCATTGTGCCTTCAAATCATCTTCCTTAAGGTCGACGTAGCGAATCTGCTGGTGATCGTAGGCGTAGACCAGCTTGATCGATCCGCCGATTTCGTAGAGCGCGGGATAGTCGATGGAAACAGGATCGTCCTCTATCGTGCGTGTGGAGGCCCAGGTTTTGCCCGCGGTTGAGGACAGAGACGCCATCAGCGGGAACCGGCGCGCGAACTCAATCGTCTCACTGTCGTTCCAGATCATCACCACGTGGCCATTCGCAAGCGTGAAGGCCGCAGGCTTGCTGTCATCGTTCGAGAAAATCATGGGCCAGGCTTTTGACCAGGTGCGGCCGCGGTCGGCGGATTCAGAATGATAGAGCCTTCCGTTGCGCGTACGCAAAATCATTCCCACGCCGTTCTTTCCGATGTGATAAACCGCCGGTTCCACAGCCCAGTTGAGCACGTTGGGAGAGTGCAGCAAATTCGGGACTTCAATATGCCCGTAGCGCCGCCAGGTTTTGCCCTCGTCGGCGGAGATGGCGACCGCGGCGACGAAATCACAAATCGTGCGGTCGAATTGCCCGGTCTGGCCCGAGGCGTCGTATTGAAATGAAATCAGCCACTCGCCGCCGCCCAGCACCAGGCCGCTTTGCACGATGATGGCCACGGGCGCGCCGATATCCACTTGCCGGGTTTCGCTCCAGGTCTGGCCATTGTCGGAGGAGCGGCGAAAAGCGATGGAAGCGTCGTCCTGCGCCGTGCTGCGGTTCAGGTTGAAGAGCAGCACGACGTCACCATTGGCGGCGCGAATGAAAGTGGGATTGATGGTGCTGGTGGGGACGGCTTCCACGGGCTCGGTCCATGTTTTGCCGCCGTCCGCGGAGTGGCTGGCCATGATGACGTTTGACATGTCGTTGTCGTGGTGAACGCCCTTGTTGGACCACGCCGCCACGATGACGCCGTCTTTGCCCTCGATGATGGCCGGATTCTCATTGGTGCGCGTGCCGCGTTCCTGCGCGAAGATGGTGGAGGCGGCGGGCTTGCGGGAGAGGTTGGCGGCGGTGAAATCTGCTTTAAAGGTGAAATTCGCTGCCGCGGCCGGTTTGATTGCGGTCTTTGCGGTGATTGCCCCCTGTGCGGGAAGCGCAGCCAGGGCGCTGGCGCGTTCGAGGAATTCGCGACGGGTTATTGGGTTCATTGCCATGTGGTCACATTTGACATGCCGCTGCGCGCTACGGTTTCCGCAGGTGATCCTTTCCCTGGGTTAACCACTCCAAATTAAAATGTGCGAAGACAATCTCCGGATTGGTGGGTGGGAACCAGCCTTTATCCGGCGTGGGTTTTCCCGGGCCCTTGGTGTAGAGCAATCCGATCGTCATGTCTTTTAGCACTGCGAGCGATGAGTACTCGGAGAACTCCTCATCCACCAGGCGCGAGACGGGCCAAGTTTTGCCTTCGTCGTAACTCAGGCGGACGGTCATGCGGTCGCGCACGGTATCGGCGGGGTTGGCGAAGAGCAGGCGATTCTTTCCGCCGTCTTTTACCGTCGTGTAGCGGATGAATGAGGCTTCGCAGACGGGTTCAATCAACGCGGGATCAAGTTGCACGGGCGACCAGGTGAGCCCGCCGTCGTGGCTGTAGGCGATAGCGCGGCGATGCTGCCCGGCGTAGCTGCGCATGTTCAGGAGCAGCGAGCCATCGTCCAACTGCACCACCGCGGATTCATTCGTCTGTGGGCCGGCGCTGCCGCCGATTTTCCACGTCTTGCCGTCATCATCGCTGTAGATCACATGCGCAAACAATTCTTTCGTGCCAGCAACTTTGTAATCGCAAGGAATCACCAGTCGTCCATCGGCGAGTTGAATGCCGTTGCCGGGGCCCGTGGCGTACCAGGTCCAGTTGGGCTCTTTGGTGGTAGAGGTGATTTCCTGAGCGGTGGCCCAGGTGGTGCCATCGTCATCGCTGTGAGTAATCCAGACGGTGCGCGTGCCGCGGGGCGAATTCTCGACGATTTCCTTTTCCGTATCGCCTGCGGGATTTGCGGTAAGGGGCAGCCAGATCACTCCGGTCTTGCGGTCCTGGACGGGTGCGGGATTGCCTACCGTGAAACCGGGAAAGTGGGCGACCACTTGCGCGGGCGTCCAGGTTTGGCCGTTGTCAAGACTGCGGCGCAGCACCACGTCCGTAGGGGCGGCATCGCTGGCGGATTCGCTGCGCGCTTCGCAGAAGGCCAGGAGGGTGCCCTTATCCGTGGTCAGGAGCGCCGGGATGCGATGGATGAAGTAGCCGTCGTCTTTCTGGTGGAAGATGGTGACTTCGGTGTAGAAAGGGTGGGCGGCGAAGGCGGGAATAGCCAGGGCGAGTGTCGCAGCAAATAAGAGCGCTAGCGCGCTCGTAGGGGCAACCCTCGTGGTTGCCCTAGGGCGGCGGCCGCAAGGGCCGCCCCTACGTTCGTAGCGCGGGCGCTTCGCGCAGCCGCAGGTGGCGACTGGTGGGAAGGCGTCCCGACAATTGGAGGAATTTGAAATTTGAGATTTCATAATGGGTGTTTTCCTCGAACTGAAAACGCAGGGACGGCTCACGCTGGGGTCAGAACTAATCGGGCACCAAGTGGCAAGCCGTCCCTACAGCGGAGCTACACGGCGAGGAGATCTGAAATTTCCGCTCCTAGAACTTCAGCATTCCCACCAGTTGCAGCGTACGGCCGGCGCTGGCGGCGGTGGCCTCCCCGAACTTGGGGTCCGTCCAGGTCAGGTCGTAGCTGGTAAACACCGGATGGTTGAAGATGTTGAACATCTCCAGGCGGAAAGTGAAGATGGCTTTCTCCTTGATGTTGAAGTCCTTGTGAATTCCCGAGTCGTACATGAAGGCGCCCTTACCGCGCTCGGCATTGTAAGACAGATTGCCGAAGGTCATGGCGCTGTATGGAATCGTGGAGCTGAACGCCGCCGGATTCAACCACTGGAGCGTGCCCGTGGTGCTGCGGATATACGGGTTGACGCCCGGGATGATGTCCGGCCGGTCGCCTCCGGGATCCTGGTCGCGGACCAGATCCTCACCGGCCAAAACGTTCAAAGGCAGGCCGGAGCGGAGAGTCATGATTCCATCCAGGTTCCATCCGCCCAGAACTTCTTTGCCGATGCTGTTGCCGCTGGCAAAGCCGGGCGTGGGAAGATTGTAAGTGTGGTCGAGCACAAAAAGGTGGCGGATGCTGCCATCCACGGGGCCGTAGGTATTGCGGAAGTCCCACGGGTCCTGAATCAAAGGATCGTTGGATAGGTTGATGTTGAAGGTACTGTTCACGGTGCCGTAGGACAGAGTGTTCTCGTAAGTGTAGTAGCCATCGAATACCAGGCCATGGAAGGCGCGCTGCTTGAGTGAAACCTGCAAGCCGTCATAGCTGGAGGACGCGCACGCGCAGGAGAATTGGGTGGCTCCGTAGGAGGGGAAGGGACGCGCCGTGGCGCCGGGCATGAACTGATTGGGGAAGGTGGGGAAGTAGAGGTGCCAGGCGTGATTGCCCACGTAAGCCACTTGCAGGGTGGTGCTCTTGGTAAGGGCGCCCTGCACGCTCAGGTTCCAATTGCCGCCCTCAAAGTCCTTCCAATTGAAATCGTTGACGTTTCGGCCGGTCGTGAATCCCTCGGCCGCAATCTGTTCAGGATCGGCAATGGCCGAGGCCACAAATGCATTCTTGGGGAAGGGGAAGGCGATGGAATAGCCGGCGGGGACGTCGGCGGGCGTCAACGTGAGAGTTTCAGGAAGCAGCGGGCTGACGGCCGCATCGTCATAGAGCAGGATGGCCTGCATGGGCAGGAAGGAAATGCCGGCTCCGGCGCGCACCACCAGCCGCTGATTGCCGGAAACGTCCCAGGCCACACCCAGGCGCGGGGCAAAATCCAGGTGATGGGGTGCGAACATGGGGTCGCCCAGGGCGTTGATGAAATTTCCATAGGGGTTGGAGCTGTTCACGTTCCACATGCCAGTCATGGGCGTGTAGTTTTCGTAACGCAGGCCGGCGTTTACCTGCAAGGTGCGGCTCAGGCGAAAATCGTCCTGGGCGAAGAAGGCCATGGTCCAGTCGTCCAGCCTTTTGTCGGCGGTGATTCCCAGCGAAATCTGGTAGGGAGTGTTGGCGATCAGGGTTTGCGGCGAGGTGTAATAAGTGTAGAGGCCGGTATCCTGGTGCCGCCAGGTGACGCGGTCCATGAACTGGGTTCCGAACTTGAGGGTATGGCGGCCGCGAATCCAACTGAAATTGTCCACGATGGTGTCGGGCGTATCGCGATAGTGGATTTCGCTTTGCGTGCCCTGGGAGGTGGACGGAGAAGTAATGTAAAGCTCGCCGCCCTCGTTCAGGGTGCTGTTCTTGCGGTCCATATTGACGCGGCCCCAGCCGTAGCGGAATTCGTTCAATTTATTGGCGCCGAAGGGTACGGTGTATTCAAAATTCAAATTCTGGTAATGAAAAGGCGCGGCCTGGGAGTCCACGGGCTCAAAGGTGGGTGAGACGTAGTTGGACCAGTTGTTGTTGAAGCGCAGGTTGAAGCGCTGCTGGCCCCGGACGTAATCCAGGCGCGCGAGGGAATCGTTTTCAGTGTCGGGTACGGGCGAGAAGAAGGTGGTGTAAGCCATCAGGGGGTTGCTGGTGGCGGTGAGTGGCATGTTAATGGGCCAGAGCTCGGCCGCGGCCAGCAGAGGCGCGCTGGTGATCTGGTTGAGCATGGTCGCCGTGGGAACGTAGCCGGATTCCTGCGACTCGGTCTCTTCCCGCACGCCTTCGTAATTCAGGAAGAAGAAGAGCTTGTCCTTTTTGATGGGCCCGCCAAAGTCGCCCCCGAATTGGTTCCAGCGCAGAATCGGCTTCTTGGTGTTGGTGCTGTCCGCAAAGAAGGTGGCGGCGTTGAAGACGTCGTTCTGCACCATTTCAAAGACGTCGCCGTGAAATTGGTTGGTTCCGGACTTGGTAGTCAGGTTGATGGTGCCGCCGATGGAGTTTCCGTATTCGGCGGAGAAGGAGTTGCTGTCAACCTTGACCTCGGAAATGGCCCCCAGGCTGATGCCGCCCATCTGGGAGGTGCCTGCGCCGCCGGCTTGGTCAATGGGCGGAGACGCGACTTCCACGAAAGAGTAGTCCACGCCGTCCACCAGCAACTGGTTTCCGTTTGCGGGTGCGCCGTTGAACCACATTCCGCCGCGGCCTCCCATGGAATTGGAGGGGGCGTTCTGCGCGCCCGGCTCAAGGTTCACGAGGTTCAGCCAGCTTCGGCCGCTGAGGGGAAGCTGGCTCACCTGGTCGGTGTTGACCACCACTCCCACATCAGTCTTATCCGTGTTCACTTGCGGGGCGGCGCCCGTCACTTCCACTTTGCTGGAGGTGGTCGCCACGGGCAGAGTCAGGTCAATGCGCGGCTGTGTGCTGGTGTTGAGGGTGAATTTCTCGCTCTGTGCCACGCCAAACCCCGCATGGCGGGCCTCAACGACGTAATTGCCCGCCGGCAGCAGGGGGAATTCATAATAGCCACTGTCGTTGCTCGTGGTGGCGGTCGAAACGCCCGTCGCCAGGTTCTTGGCGGTCACCTCGGCGCCAGGAACCACGGCTTTCGAGGTGTCAAGCACATATCCGCTGACAGATCCACCGCCAATCTGGCCGAAGGCGGTGGGGGGAATACCCGCCGCCACGACCAGAAGACAAAATACCAGGCAAAGGTTCTTCATCTTAACGTGCATCGTGATTCCTCCTTAACGGTCCAACCTGTTGGGGACCGTCGGCTTTTTCGCCAAAGGGCGAAGGGTAAGAATTGCGACCATTCTCCGACGCAGTTTGCAAAAGATGAGCAGGAGTTCCCGGGTCTTGCGGGGAATCGAAGGCTTTGTAAATGTGTCGTGGCTTGGATTGCTGCAATTTCGAGCTTGCGGGTGGTATAGAAAATCCCGAATGGTCCAAGCTCGGGTATGTCTCCCCGCCCGTGCTCACCCGTGATTGAACGGTGAGTGACAAGCGTTGAGAAGGTCGAAGAGTTGCCTTGGCTCGTGATTGCAGTTTGCCGGTTGTGGTCCTCTGAGCGGTTGAGATCCCAACCAGCGGGCAAAGCTGCCGAGGCTTCCCCTTTGGCAGCGCGGGAGTCAGAAAGAAATTCCGAGTCCTTCACCTTGTGCGCACCGTATTTAGAATGACGTGCTGAGGTTTCCCCCTTGGCAACAGGCAACATAAAGACAGAGGATGTCCAAAAAAGACGAGACTTCTTGACCAACACGAAAGCACCCCCCGCAAACTCTCGACTATCGATAATCGGGAATCGTCTTACTTTTGCCCTGGGTTTGTCAAGCAGAAAGTTGATGATGGGAAGGAAATTTTTTCATTCAGTTAGCCCGACGACCATCTTCCACTGGCTAACCTGCCCTCTTTTGGAATATCCACGCTCTTGATCAAGACCCGCCGCCAAAATTCGGGAGATCCTCCAAAGAGAATTGCGTGGCATAAATGTGGCTGGCTGGCGGCGTGTCGCCTCGGTTGGAATAATCCACAAGGTAAATCTTCCCGTCGGGAAATTGCACCCACGAGGAATACCCATGGTCCGAAGTCTTGCCAGCTTCGGGCGGATTGGGTGCCACAACCATGATGTTGTCGTATTGATATTGGTCCGGCAATTTTCCCGAGCGCGCATCCCACGCCCAGGAAAAATCCGGCTCGGTTTCATTCATGGATTGGTAGCAAAGTGAACGCACACGCACAGCGCCTGAGTCCAAGTTCAGGCATTCAAACATGGTGGGCTCAAGGGGGAGTTCGCGTGTGACGATGAAGTGCAGCACTGGGGCGCCGTCCACCTCCACCCAGAATCTGCCATGGAGGGTGCGCAGCGAAATTCGATGCTCGCGCGTCATATCGACAGCATGCAATGCATCGACGCCAACATGGACGTCGTGGCCGGGATTGGGTCCCTGCCCGAGGCTGCGTCCGTAAGCAAACCAGATATTGTTCCGGGTAATGTGCGCTGTTATTCCGATGCGGCCAATGTTCATCAGGGCCAGAACGGTGTCGGGTGGGCCCTCCACGCGCAACGTCGCCTCAAAAACGATGTCGCTTCGAAAACTCTCCGGGGGCATGAACACATAGCGCGTATCGCCGGTGGAAGAATTCTTGATGTGCAGCATTCCGTCTTGAATTGCGCACTCATCATCGTAGTGAACGCCGAACACCTGAAAACCCACGGTCGAGAACAGGTCTCCAAGCCAGGCATTCGTTCCGGCATTCCCCGATTGGTTGCGGTACGTCACCAGCACGCGGCCGTCGGCAATTTGTCCCGCAAACGGGCGGTCGCCCGAGAAGGGTAGCGGACGGGGAGGCGTCCAAATGTGCCCCTGATCGTAGGAAAAGCTGACATATGAGGGATAGCCGTTGTGATTGTTCTCACGCATGATGCAGGCAAGAATCCCCTGCGCGAGAATAATGATCTGCCCTTCGCAATGATTGTGCACGCGATCCTTGGCAATGATGGACATCTCCGTCCAGGTTTCGCCGCCGTCGCGCGAGCGCATCACAAATTCCGCCATCTTGAAATTGTCACGGAATGCCATTTGCGAGCTCAGCAGCAGCGTGCCGTCGGCAAGCTCGACGATGCGTCCAGGTTCAAGCCCGGGAACGCTGGTAAGGCGCCCGCGCGACCAAGTGCGGCCTTCGTCATCACTCGTCCAGAGCCAGATTCCAGAGGGCTGATCTTCATGCGCGTGCCGAAAGTCGTCGTGGTCGCAAATCATGATCAGCCTGCCGCTCTTCAGTAGCGTGATGCGCGGAGTGATCCAGCGTTCCTCGCCTTTGCTCACATCGGCCTCCGCGATCACGCGCGGATTGCCCCAGGTTTTTCCGCCGTCGGTGGTTTCCAGCGTGGTAATTCGCGTGATTCCCTGCGCCCAATGTCGATCGGCATCGGAGAATACCAGCACCATTTTCCCGGAAGGTAGGCGAACGATGTCGGGATTTTTCGTGAAGCGTCCGGGATTGCGCCAAACAGTCCAGACGCCTGAACGATCTACGGACTGTTGAGTGGAACGCGATGGGAGCCCGAGCCCCTTCCTGCTAACTGCGGAAGCCGAAGCCGCGCAAGCCGACGCAGCCATTGCGGTTGAGCCCAAGAATTGACGTCGATTGACCCTGCCCACCTTTCACCCCCATGGAATCAGAAGCACTGGTTGGCAAGTCGCGGCGGATGAACTTGAAGAAGCGCGTGATCCGCCACGAAGTGCCCCAAACCCTCCGATTCTGCCCTCTGCCCCCTAAAATAAGCAAGTTTCAGTTCGTTCAGCGCTCAAACTCGCGCGAGTATCGATAATCGTCCGCTAAGTGTTTTGCTAAGGTGGCTCTTTTAGGATGGCTCGGAGACGTCGTTCTCCCAGAATAATCACATGGTCCAGGCAGTCGCGCCGCATGGATCCGATTACCCTCTCGACGTAGGCTCTCTGCCTAGTGCTGGCTGGGGCGGAGAGGACAGGAGCTACGCCGGGTAGCGGCCCCGGGTAAAATACCAAGGCAGGTGAAAAAGGGAGCAGTATGCCTCTCAGCTATCAATAGTGTACCACGTTGGGAGAAAAAATAATTCTCATCGAGCCTGCGCGCACCTATTGGAAATGTGGTGTACTATCCCCCGACGACGACTCTCAGCGGCCGGGGCTGAGAGAATTTCCTGGGCATCGGAAAAACGTCAAAGGGTATCTTTGATGGAACCTGTCAACGGCCATGCTAAGGAATGTTCCTGCCTCACGTTTGAGCAGTTGTGTCAATTACCCGATTCAGAGTTGATGGCACATCTCCGAGCCGGGCATAACGACGCAATCGCTGTGCTCTTTGAGCGTTACCATCGACTAATATTGAGTGTCGCGTTCAAGATTCTCCGCGACATGCAGGAAGCCGAAGATGTGATGCAATCGATCTTCCTGGAGATTTGCAAGGTGGCGGGGCAGTTTGACCCGACTCGCGGCACTGCCAAAGTATGGTTGCTCCAGTACGCTTACCACCGCAGCATGAATCGACGCAAGTACCTGAAGGTCCGCGGTCTC
>JASHSC010000238.1 GCA_030036915.1 Terriglobia bacterium | reverse complement strand
CGTACGGGTCGGTGGCGGGAGTAATCCCGGAGATCACGCTATCCATGGCCTCAAACTGGCTTTGGCGCTGTGCTTGCCCGCGTTCGAACGAGGCCACTTGATTTCGCATGGCCTGCATTTGCGACTCGAACTGCGCCACCTGGGCGGAAATCGCTTGCCGGCGCTGGGCCTGGCGCTGGCGCTGATAAACCAGAGCCTGCTGGTCGAGCTGATTCTGTTTCTGAATCCACGCCGGGTTGAGTTGGAAGGATTTGCTGGAGTGAAGCGCCATCTCCCGCGTCTGCATCACCTGCGCTTGGGGGGTGAGGTAGCTGGCCAGGCTCGCAACCTGCCACAGGCCGTTGAACAATGCCGTCTGCGCATAAACGAAAGCCACCCTTTCGCCTTCCGCGCCGGAGCAGGTGAAAGTCGCCTCGCCTTCCGTCGCCTTTTGTGCCTCGGCTGGAGCCTCGAGATGTGTCAATGCCGGCTGCATGTTCGCCTGTGGAGTAAGGCTTTTGCAGGGCCGGAGGAACCGCATTCTTCCATAGGATTTGGCGAATTCTTCGCCCGTATGGTACCGGGCCACGGTTCCCTGAGCCTGCAATCCCAGGTCGTAAACCTCGCCCTCATGGTGGTTCTGATTGGGTAGGAAGTAGGTGGGAACGGAAACGTCGCCGAACCGAATATTGGTCTTGCCGTCGGGAGACGTCAAATCCACCATGACGCGATGATCCGAATATCCCATGCGAAACATGCCGCCCTTCACGGTCCAGCCGCTGGGGATTTCGACGGTGAACGCCTGCTCAAGAGGGTCCTGGTACTTCTGCCATGAGCCGCCCGAGGGGACTCCCGCGGCGTTGACTTGTCCCTCATTGGGCCCCTGCATGTTGCACCCCGTCATCACGAGCAACACAATGATTGCAGCTAGAAATGATTTTCGCTCCACGTTGGCACCCCTTTCCCCACTCCCCGGAGAACTTGTTGGCCGACAGTCTGCGGCCTGAACGAGGTTCGTGCTCATGCTATTCCTGAAATGATCTTCGAACCGGAATTTGCATTTTGGACTCGCGCGGCAGCGCACACAAGAAAAATCTTTTTCCCATAATGGGTTAGTTTCAATTCCGTAGGGGTAGGGCTTGTCCCTGCCCTTCAGTCCTACGACATTGGGGAGAGTACCTGCAAGGGATGCCCCCACGCAAGCTGGCGCAGACTCCCGGGAGTCTGCGATCCCGATGGGATGTCTGGTTTGCGGTGTCAGACGCGGAGGTTGAAATGCATCTCCGCGGCAGCCTGCGCAATCAATCGATGTAGGGCCGAGCGGCGGCCGGCGACTTTATCTTTGGAGGGCGGTAGCGGCAGCTACTGCCCGCCTCGTTTCTTCAGTGCTGTTTGAATCCAGCGAACGCGACGGGTGGCATCGGCCAGGGAGGCAGGCGGTTCGCGCCGGGACGCTCGTCCGATGGCATCGGCGTATGCAGCTTGGGGGTAGACAAGCCGTGCTGAGGCTGTCGCAGAAGGGCGCGTAGAAAATATAAAGTAATACATTAAGATATGGTATTAAGGAGTTGAGGCTTAGCCTGTTGTGCTCATTTTCCAGTGCCGAAAACAACCGCTGACGCTCCCCGCCTGATCGAAATTCTTGAATGGAGCACGAACAGACAAAGCAAGCCATGAAAATTGGCCCATTTGGCGATGCAAATCGCCGCCACAGAATGTCGGCGCGTCGACATTCCTGAAGCCCAATCGCGCTGATTCCCGCTTACGGCGTCATTTGGAATATCCACGGTGATTCGGGCAGGCTTTGCGGCACTTCGCGGGGACGTTTTGAGAATTCCCCGAGAATTTCCGCCACTCACCACTGACCTCAAGTCTTAATTCGCAACAGCAGATAAGCCCCCGCGAGGCCGAAAAGGATATCCGGCGACCATGCGGCCATGGCGGGTGGAAGCTGGCTGAGGTTGCCCATGGCTTCAAACAGACTCGATGTTGACCAGTAGACGATGGCGATGCCGATGCTCAGGGCGATTCCGGTGAGCGCGCCTTTGCCGCCCATGGTAAAAGAGAAGGGAATGCCGATCAACGTGACCACGAATGCGATCAGGGGGTAAGAGAACTTGCGATAGAACTGCACGGAGAGGCGCACCACGTCAAAGCCGCTCTGCTTCAGGTCGGCAATGTAGCGGCGCAGTTCGAGCGCGCTCATTTGTTCCGAGGGTCTGACTTCCTTCTTGAAATACGCGGGCTCCTCCGTCAGCTCCTTGAAGGTGGCCACCGAAAAGGGCATGTAGTTGGTCACGCGGTCGCCCGAAAACTCGCGCGACCAGCCGTTCTCGAGAATCCAGCCATGAATCGAGGGTTCCCAGACCGCCCGCGCGGCCTGCAATCGCCGCGTCATGTGGAATGTCACCGGATCGAATTCGAACACCGAGAGATTGGCGAAAACATTCTGGTCAGAATCGAAGAAAGTATAGTTGTAGATGCGGCTGGAACTCCCGAAAATCCACTCGTGGTCGGGACGGTAAAAGGTTTGCGCGGGCTTGCCTTTGATTTCGTTGCGCAAGGCGTTCTGACGCTGATTGGTCTCCGGCAGAACGCGGTCGCCAAAGAAAAACATCCCCACACTCAGCAGGGCGGTGACGGAAAGCACGGGAACCGAGAGGCGATAGAGGCTGATGCCGGCCGACTTGATGGCCGTTACTTGATTGGTCTTGGTCAAAAGTCCGAAGTTCACCAGCGTCGCCACCAGAATGCTGAGCGGCAGCATCAGGTAGACCACCTGGGGAAGTAAAAACCAGTAGTAATTCAGCACCACACGCGGCGGCACCGCGTTGCGCACGATGTCTCCCAAAATTTGGAAGAAATCAAAAATCAAATAGACCCCCGTGAACGTAAGCAGCAACACGGCGAAGTAGAAAACCCAGCCGCGGATAATGTAAATATCCAGGATTTGGAGGAACCTTCCGACCGCCTTCGCCGGCGTGGGAAACCCCATAGGGCGGGGCGAGTGTTTACGGCGCGCCCGCCATTGCTGCCAGCG
>JASHSC010000237.1 GCA_030036915.1 Terriglobia bacterium | reverse complement strand
GTCTTTCCCAGCCGGGCTGCAACCCGAGCCAGTTCTCCATGAGTGTCCGCCGCCTTGAATTGTGAGAAATTGGTGCCCAATGGACTGAAGGCGATAACAGAAATCGCGTTCTCCTGGCAATACTTCAACAAGCCGCCCTCGATGGTTCGCTCGATCAGGCTGTACCGCACTTGATTCGCCACAATTCGATACTTCTTGAGCGCCGCCTGGGCACTCCGAAGATCCCCGATGAAAAAATTGCTGACGCCGATGAAGCGAATCTTTCCCGTATCCACAAGCTCTTCCATAGCCGACATGGTTTCTGCGATGGGAACAGCGTAATTGGGCCAGTGAAGCTGGTATAAGTCGATGTGGTCGGTCCCGAGGCGACGCAGGCTCCGTTCCGCGGCGGCTATCAGATCGTTTCTTCTGAAATTTCGTGGAGCGGCTTTGGTGGCCAGGAAAACCCGGTCGCGACGGCCTCGAATGGCTTCGCCAACGATCTCCTCGGTCCCGTAGTTCTCCGCGGTGTCGATCAAATAAGCACCGCGGTCAATGGCGGATTGGAGCGGTTCGATGCCTCCCGAGTAATTCCACGTCCCGAACCCGATCTCGGGGAGATTTACTTGCGTATTACCCAATAACTTGGTTTCCATTTTTCCTGCGATGACTGTACTCCAGCGAGTGCCGCAACCAAAGAAGGCGATTCACCACAGAGCTCACGAAGGTTCACGGAGAAAGATTGTCTGTGGTTCTCTGTGTGCTCTGTGGTGAGATTGGTTGCGCCGCCGGGCCGGAAAGCCCCGCGTGCGGCTTAAATTGTTTCATTACCGAATCGCGGCCCAGGACAATGAGCGACAGGATGCCAATTGCCGTGCCGTAGGGAAATTCCAGGCAACTGATGCCGGCGATGACCATGCAGAAGGTTCGAGACCTGCGCCGCTTCACGGATCGCGCCGCCCAATACCGCAGAAAGGCCATCCCTCCGGCCAGAACGAAAAATACCAGCCCCACACCGCCGAAGATCCATCCGATAAAGGCCGGCGGAGGCCCATTCGCTTCGCCCGCACTGGCTGGCACATGAGCAAGCACAATGCTCATCACAACTCCGATGAGCAAGTACAGCAGCCCGAAACAGGCAAAAATGGCCGCAAACCCCGCGGAAATCATGTACCCGAGCGAGACGAGCCTGAGATGCTCATCGTCAATGACCGCCTGGCGATCGATTTCTTCCGGCATTGACCACCTCCGATTGCGGCAAGCGTATCATGAAAGGACGCGCACGAGCACCCGAGGGTGCGCAAGTATCGGCACGTAGGGGCGGCCCTCGCGGGCGCCCTGGGGCAACCACAAGGGTTGCCCCTACGATGTGCCTGCACTGTACGAATTTTTCACAGCTTCTCCGGCTTTGCCGGAGGATGATTACTCGAATTTCGAGTTTCTACCTATTAGGCGCTGCACCCCTGCTTCATCAGCTCCAGGCGGCGATTCTTGGCTCGGCCCTCGGCGCTGCTCGCCCCCAACACCGCACCGTAATTCGGATTGCTGATGTAAAATATTGAGAGCCCTTCTGGTCAGGCTTGCGCCGGCGTCGGCGTCGGTGCGTGGTCCTGCTTTTTCGGAAAAAATGCCGATTGACAAGGTGAAGCAGGCATTTCTGCCGATTAATCCGGCAGAGCGTCTGCGCATTGCGAGGGGCAGGACGGAGATTCAAAGGATTTTGGCTCGAACTCGAACACTATGATGAACGATTTTTTCCAGCTTCTGCGCCGGAACCGCAACTACCGCTACACCTGGATTGGCCAGGTGGTGAGCGAAATCGGCGACCACTTCAACAACATCGCCGTGTTCAGCCTGGCCATGGAGACCACGCACTCGGGCCTGGTGGTGAGCGGCGTGATGCTCTCGCGGGCGATTCCGGCGGTGATGGCGGGGCCGCTGGCGGGCGTAATCCTTGACCGCTTCGACCGCAAGCGCATCATGCTGGCAAGCGACCTGACTCGCGCCGTGGTGGCGCTGGCATTCGTCTTCACCGTTCATCAGGCAAAGCCTTCGCTGCTCTACGGTCTGAGCGCGCTGCTGATGTTCGCTTCGCCGTTTTTTACCAGCGGACGCACCTCCATTCTGCCCACCATTACCAAGCGCGACGAACTGCACACCGCAAACTCCCTGACGCAAACAACGCAGTGGATGACGCTGACAGTGGGAACCATGGTGGCCGGGTTCAGCGCCGCGACCCTCGGTTACAAGTGGGCGTTCGTGTTGAATTCGCTCTCCTTTTTCGGTTCGGCGCTCTGCATCTGGCAGTTGCGCGTGCCGGGTAGCTTTCGCGCCCGGCGCCGCCATGCGCTGACTGAGGAGCAGGTGGTGAGACCCTGGCACGAGTACAAGGAGGGCCTGCGCTACATGCGCTCCTCACCGCTGATCCTGGGAATCGGGCTGGTGGGGGTAGGCTGGGCCACGGGCGGAGGCGCGGCGCAAATCCTGTTCACGCTGTTCGGCGAGCAGGTCTTCAACCGCGGCCCGGCGGGAATCGGCATGGTGTGGAGCGCCGCGGGCGTGGGCCTGCTTGTCGGCGGAGCGGCCGGACACTTTCTCGGCAATCGCATCAGCTTTCGCACCTATAAGCGCGTCATTTCCATCTGCTATATCGTTCACGGCGGCGCCTACGTCATCTTCAGCCAGATGGGCAGCTTCGCCTGGGCGTTGTTCTTTATCGCTCTCTCGCGCGCGGGCGTGGCAGTCAGTTCCGTGCTGAACGTCTCGCAGTTGCTGCGGCGTGTTCCGGATGAATTCCGCGGCCGGGTGTTCTCAACGGTCGAATCGCTGGTGTGGTCCACGATGATCGGTTCCATGACCGCGGCGGGCGTTGCATCGCAGTACCAAAGTCCGCGCACCATTGGATTTGTGGCCGGAATCCTGAGCTCCACCACGTCCATTTTCTGGGCCTGGGCAAATTGGAAAGGAAAACTGCCCGAGCCGCAGCCTCTCAGCATCGAACCTGAAGAAGTGGAAGTGCACGGCGAGCCGACGGTGTAAGAGCTAAGGAAGCAGAGATTGGGGCAAATGAGCGAACCGAAACCCCTGGCACTAATCACCGGCGCGTCCAGCGGCATTGGCGCGGTGTTTGCGCAGACGCTGGCGGCGCGCGGTTACGATTTGGCGCTGGTGGCGCGCCGCGAGGACCGTCTGCGGCAGCTTGCCGATTTGTTCGGAAGGCAATTCAATGCAAATTGCACAGTCCTGCGCGCCGATTTGACTCGCGAAGAAGACTTGCGAGCGGTTGAGATATTTCTCACCGGCGCCACCGATTTTGAAATGCTGGTGAACAACGCCGGATTCGGAACCCTCGACCAGTTTTCCGGCGGGCCCGTGGAAAGCCACGACGCCATGCACCGCCTGCACGTGCTGGCCACGATGCGATTGACGCATGCGGCGCTACGCAATTTCTCCAAGCGCGGCAAGGGCGACGTCATCAACGTTTCATCCGTTGCAGCTTTCATTCCCAATCCCCGCAGCACGAGCTACTACGCCACCAAAGCCTGGATCAACTGCTTCACCGAGGGTCTCTATCTCGAGTTGAAGAACGCCGGCTCGCAAGTGCGCGTTCAGGCGCTGTGCCCGGGGTTCACGATGACGGAGTTCCACGACGTTCTGGGAACCGGGCGCGACTTTATCTCGAGCAAGTGGTGGATGTCCGCCGAGGATGTTGTGCAGGACTCGCTGCGCGGTCTCGAGAAGGGAAAGTTATTTGTCATTCCAGGCTGGCGGTACAAACTGCTCGTCGCATGCACGCGCTTGATGCCGCGAAGTGTTCTGCACTTTGCGCTGACCAAGGGCCCGGCCAGTTTACGCCGCGAGCGCGTGAGGCAAGAAAAACCCGAACAGACCTGAGGTCAGAGGTTTGTTGTACGCTAAAAGTTGATCGCAAATGCAGGTGCATTCGGGGATGTATATGAAAACAAAGGATCGCAGGTGAGGGTAGTGGGTCAGTCTGAAATTTCGGCGCAGGAGTACCCCTTGTGGGTGCCCTACCCAAGTGTCGCTGGACTCAAGGGCAGGGACAGGCCCTGCCCATACGGAATTCAAACTGATTCACTATGCGGCTGACAGTTCGCCGAGAAGTTATTGAAACCAAAGGGCAGGTGGAAAGCACGTGTTGACAATGGACATTTTGTCGCCTGCATCGCACGTCAATCGAAATCATCAAGAGTTGAGTCGCCCTCAAGGAAGGAAGGATAGAAGGAAAAATAGACCGAGGAAAACAAGAGCAGGATTAAGGCGAATGGGGTTCAACTCCATGAATTCATCCAGACAGCCGTTGCATTTGGGCAGGGCTGGGGAAAGGTGAAACCCTAAAACCCACCAATACGTCTGATTCAAGGTAAGGAGATGCCGGTAAGAGGTACGGGCGTCGGACGTACACGCCTCCTTGAGCTTCCCTTCATCACACTTGCCCACGGGAAGCAATTGCGCCTCTCGATATTTGATCGTCGAATAGAGGCCAAACCCTATCGGAAGTCGCTATGCGAACCAGCCGTGGCGCAACTTGAGGTTTGAGAATGAAATGTAATATTTCAGGTCAGCGCGCGCATTTGGTTACTTTACTGCTGGCCTTCTTGATCTCTCCTGGAGCATTGCTGGGACAGAATTCCAATGGCGCGATCCACGGGCAGATCTCTGACCCCTCCGGCGCCGCCGTTCCCTCCGCCCGAGTCGCGGCCGTATCGCCGACAGGTGTAACCAAGGCGGGCGCCGTGCATCCCGACGGATCATACGACATCACCGGCCTGCTGCCGGGAACTTATACGGTGCGTGCCCGCGCCAAAGGTTTCGAGACTTTCGAGCAGCCAACCGTCGAGGTGACGGCGGGCAAAACCTCAAAGCTGAACATCCCACTGAAGATCTTCGAACAAGTGGAAAAAGTGCAGGTTACCGAGGAAAGCACGCAGGTGAGCGTGAATCCCACGGAGAACGCCAGCGCCATTGTGATTAAAGGCGAGGATTTGAACGCGCTTTCCGACGACCCGGACGAACTGCAATCGGAACTGGAAGCGCTAGCCGGGCCCTCCGCCGGACCCAACGGCGGCCAGATTTATGTGGACGGATTCACTGCCGGCCAGCTTCCCCCCAAGGCGGATATTCTGGAAATCCGCATCAATCAGAACCCCTTTTCTGCCGAGTATGACAAGGTGGGCTACGGACGCATCGAAATTACCACCCGGCCGGGTTCCAGCAAGTTTCACGGCCAGCTCATGGGCGATATCAACGCCTCGCCCTTCAACACTCGCAACCCCTTCGCCGTGCAGGAGCCGGGCTACCACACGGAGTACTACAACGCCAACGTGGGCGGGCCCATCAACAAGAAAGCTTCTTTCTTCTTCAGCTACTTCCGCCGGGACATTGGCGACGAATCCGTAGTGAACACTTTCGATCTTGACCCCACCACGCTCGAGGAGGTTCCGATCAGCCAGGCCGTGGCCAGCCCGAGCACGCGGACTAATCTGAGCCCGCGGATTGACCTGCAATTGAGCACCAACAACGTCCTCTCGGTTCGCTATCAGTTCTACGACAACAATTTTCATAACAGCGGCGTGGGGTCGTCGGGCGGCACCACGAGCCTTGCCAGCCAGGGACTCGACACGCACAGTGATGAGCACACCGTGCAGGTGAGCGATACGGACGTCATCAGCGCCAAAAAGCTGAACCAATTTCGTTTCCAATACCTGCACGATGACGCGACAACCGTGCCCCAAACCATCGCCCCCACCCTTGCCGTGCAGGGAGCATTCACGGGCGGCGGAAATTCCACAGGAACTTCCACGGACATTCAGAACCACTACGAAGTGCAGAACCTCACTTCATTTTTCGTCGGCAAGCACACACTGGTGGTGGGCACGCGGCTGCGCGACATCCAGGATGCGAGTACGTCCATCGCCAACTTTAACGGGACTTTTACCTTCGCCTGCCTGGTCGTTACTTCAACCTGCACGCCCCCGGCGCCGCAAACCTCTTATCAGGTGGCGGAGCAGAATCTCCAGGCCTGCACCAACAGCGGAGGAACCAATTGCGAGACGAGCGGGGCGGCGCAATTTCTGATCACCGCCGGGACCCCCACCTCCAACATCAACATGTTTGACGCGGCGCTGTTCGCCCAGGATGACTGGAAAGTTCGACCCAACTTCACGCTCAGCATGGGGTTGCGCTGGGAGTCGCAAACCGGTATTGCCGATCACTCGGACTTTGCCCCGCGCCTGGGCCTTGCCTGGGGCCTCAATCCCCACAAGAAGGGCGGTACGACGACGGTATTGCGTGCGGGCTTTGGCATTTTCTACGACCGGTTTCCGGAAAACCTGCTGCTCCAGGCGGAGCGCTTGAATGGCACGACACAGCAGGAGTACATCGTGCAGGACCCCACCTTTTTCCCCAACATCCCCAGCATCAGCAGCCTGACAGGCTTCCAGGAGACGCCGACAAGGTATCAGATCGACCCCCACTTCCAGGCGCCTCAAATCATCGAGTCGGCGGTGAGCATTGAGCAGCAGGTTACGCGCAAGGCCAAAATCGCCGTAACCTACCTCAATTCTCACGGTGTTCACCAGCTTCTCACCAACGATATTAATGCTCCCCTGCCCAACTCATTTACCCTCGGCGATCCGACTTCACCCTCGGCGATCCGGCCCTACGGCGACTCCGCGGGAAACATCTACGATTACCAATCCACGGGCCTCTTCAATCAGAATCAGGTCATCCTCAACGCCAACACGCAAATCAGCAGCAAGTTTTCTCTCACGGGATATTACACACTGGGTTTTGCCAATGCGAACACCAACGGTAACAACGGCGGATTGATTATGAATCCGTACGACATCGCGGAAAACTACGGCCGAGCGCCTTTCGACGTCCGCCAACGGGTGTTTCTGATTGGCAATTGGAACCTGCCGCATCGATTCAGCCTAAGCCCGTTTTTGGTGGCCGCCACGGGCTCGCCCTTCAGCGTCACCGTGCCTCAGGATTTGTTCGGCACCGGCACATTCAATGCCCGGCCGGCTCTGGCTCCGGCCGGTGCGACGTGCGGCGGCAGTATTGTGTGCACCTCGATCGGGAACTTCAACACCCTTCCGTCCAACGCGCAGGGGATTATTCCTCCCTATGGTTACCAGAACCCCGGGCAAGTTACCTTCAACCTCCGTCTGAGCAAAACCATCAGTTTCGGGAAGGAAGTTGGCACACGGTCTGTCGGGGGCGGCTATGGCGGCGGGCGCGGTGGCGGCGGACGCGGCGGCGGGCGGGGTCCCGGCGGCGGGCTTGGCCCGGGAGGATTGAATGGAGGCGGTCAGGGCGGCATGTTCGGCGGCCGAAACACGACCACCAACCGGCGCTTCAATATGACCTTCAGCGCCAACGCCCGGAACCTTTTTAATGACGTCAACCTCGGCCCACGCATCGGAACGCTTGGATCGCCCCTGTTTGACGAGTCGAATTCCCTGGGCGGGCTCTTTGGCGGGAGTGGCGGAGGCGGTGGAGCCCAAGCCTCCAATCGACGTATTGATTTTCAGGTAGTCTTTACGTTCTAATGTTGAACCGGTAATCAAGTGGTGGAGAAACAGTTCGACCTGTAAGCGGCGAATTAATCTCGCCGTCGGGCGGCCTGACGCCGCCGCTGCATTCTCCGCCATAATCAAAATTCTCAGGAGTACCCGAATCGGGGAGGTGGGCCGGACTGCGGGTCCACCTCCTCCTTCGCGCTCACCGCGGTGTTTGGAGACAAGCATGAGAATGCAGACTCTTAAACGAAGCTCCCGCCTTCAGTGGTTCTTGCTGTTTGCACTGCTCTTCCCGGGATTCCTGTTCGCGCAGACGCCCTCCGGATCGGTGAAAGGCCAGATTTCGGACCCCTCGGGAGCCAGCATCCCCTCCGCGCGGGTCGGCGCAGTTTCTTCAAACGGGCAAGTCAAGGTGGGCGTGGTTCATCCGGATGGAAGCTACGAAATCAACGGACTCTTGCCTGGAACTTACACCCTGCGGGCGCGAGCCAAAGGCTTTTCGCCCTTTGACCAGCCCAGCGTTGAGGTGGTTGCCGGCAAAACCATCAAGGTGAATATCTCGCTCCAAATTGCGCAGGAAGTGGAAAAGGTGCAGGTCACGGACTCCACCACGCAAGTGAGCGTCAATCCCACGGAAAATGCCACTTCGCTGGTCATCAAGGGCGAGGACTTGCAAGCCCTGTCCGATGATCCGGACGAGCTGCAATCGGAATTGGAGGCATTGGCGGGACCCGCCGCCGGTCCCAACGGCGGGCAGATCTACGTGGATGGATTTACCGCCGGGCAGCTTCCTCCTAAGGCCGACATCCTGGAAGTGCGCATCAACCAGAATCCGTTTTCCGCGGAATATGACAAGCTCGGCTATGGACGCATCGAAATCACCACCCGCCCGGGCTCTGCGCAATTCCACGGGCAGTTGATGACCAGCATCGGCCTTTCGCAGTTTGATACTCGCAATCCTTTTGCCGTCGATGACCCGGCGTATCACTCGGATTTCTACAACGCCAACCTAGGCGGCCCGCTCAGCAAGAAGGCTTCCTTTTTCTTCTCTTTCTTCCGGCGCGGCATTGCGGACAACTCAGTGGTTTCCGCGTCGGTGCTCAACTCGGACACGCTCCAGGAAACCTCGTTCAGCCAAGCCGTACCCAGCCCGCGCTCGTTGACCAACCTGAGCCCGCGCTTTGATTTTCAACTCACCAACAACAACGTTCTCTCCGTTCGCTATCAGTATTACGACAACAATTCGACCAACGGCGATAACAGCGTCGGTGAATTGAACCTGGCCTCGCTGGGCCTGAACACCCACAGTTCCGAACATACCTTGCAGGTGAGCGACACGGACGTGATCAGCGCCAAGAAACTGAACCAGTTTCGCTTCCAGTATCTCCATGACGTTGCCACTACCACGCCTCAGACCCTGGCAGCCACCGTTGACGTGCAAGGGGCGTTTATGGGCGGCGGCAATTCCACGGGGACTTCCTCGGATCATCAAGATCACTATGAGGCGCAGAACCTTACTTCGTTCTTCATCGGCAAGCACACGCTGGTGGTGGGCGCCCGCTTCCGCGACGAGCAAGACACCAACACCTCGAACGCCAATTTCAATGGAACATTCACTTTCACTTCCCTCTCCGCCTATCAAACCGCGGAGATGAATTTACAGACCTGCGCCAACAGCGGGGGAACCAATTGCCAGACCAGCGGCGCAACGCAGTTCATGATCGTGGGTGGAAACCCTCTCGCCGCCGTCAACCTTTTCGATGTGGGGGTGTTTGCCCAGGATGACTGGAAGCTCGGTCCCAACATGACGCTCAGCCTGGGCCTGCGCTGGGAATCCCAAACCGGAATTCCTGATCATTCGGATTTTGCCCCGCGCGTGGGTTTTGCCTGGGGCATTGGTACCCACAAGAAATCGGCGCCCAAAACGGTTCTGCGTGCCGGCTTCGGCGTTTTCTACGATCGATTCGAGGAAAACCTCCTGCTGGAAGCTGAACGTCTGAACGGTACCACGCAGCAGACTTATCTGGTCCCTTCGCCGGACTTTTTCCCGGTTATTCCCAGCCTCAGCAGCCTGAGCAGTCAATCCAACGAGACGCCTACGCGCTACGAACTTGACCCCAACCTCCGAGCGCCGTATACGATGCAGTCGGCCATTGGACTCGAGCAACAAGTTTCCAAGAATGCCACCATCTCGGTGACCTACCTCAATGCCCACGGAGTCCACCAGCTTCTGACAGATGACATCAACGCTCCGCTGCCCACATCCTTCCCCCTGGGCGATCCGGAGGTGGGGACGCGGCCTTTGGGCGCCATCGGCAACATCTATGATTTTCAGTCCACCGGTTTATTCAACCAGAACCAATTCATCGCCAATTTCAATCTGAGATTGAGCACGAAACTGACGCTCGGTGGGTTCTATACGCTCAGTTACGCCGATGCCGACACCAGCGGGAATACTCCTGCCGTGATCATGGACCCTTACGATATCCGCCTGGATTATGGCCGCGCGCCGTTTGACGTCCGCAACCGCGTTGTGCTGATCGGGAACTGGAACCTGCCGCGCCGATTCAGCCTCAGCCCCTTCCTGGTGGCCTCATCGGGAACGCCTTTCAACGTTACCGTGCCCACCGATCTGTTTGGAACCGGCACGTTCGATGCGCGGCCGGCGCTGGGTTCGCCGTGCACTGTCGGCCCGGCGTGCCCCCTGGGCGTTTCCTTCAACACCAGCCCGGCGACGGCGCAATCCATCATTGCTCCTTATTCCTACGAAAATCCGGGGCAATTCACCTTTAATCTTCGCTTCGCCAAAACCTTTGGTTTCGGGAGAGAACTTTCGAGATCGACGAACGTGGGCGGCTATGGGGGCGGCGGGGGTGGAGGGCGCGGTGGTGGCGGTGGAGGGGGCGGTCGCGGCGGCGGCCCGGGCGGCGGCCCAGGCGGAGGTGGCCTTGGCCCGCGCGGATTGAGCGGGGGTGGCGGGGGTGGCGGCTTCTTTGGAGGCGGCGGAACCAGCAGCAACCGGCGCTTCAATCTCACCATCAGCGCCAACGCCCGGAACCTGTTCAACGACGTGAATCTTGGGCCGCGGGTCGGCGTCGTCGGGTCTCCGCTGTTTGCCCAGTCGAATTCGATTGGCGGCCTCTTCGGCGGCGGGTTCGGAGGCGGACTTCAGGCAGCGAACCGCCGGCTTGACCTGCAAGCGATATTTACATTCTAAGTTATGTAGCGCCGCCCTGTAAGCACGCCCCCAGCTGAGCCGGGGACCCCATAAAGCTTGGCCACTCAGAGGGGCCTTTCAGTGAAAGACTGCCCTGGTATTATCCCGAATTGAACAGTAAACTGAACGGTTAAAGCGCGGGAAATGCGCCGTCTCACCAATCCTATTAGAAACCTGCAAGAAGAATAAGCGAAATGTCAAGTCCATCGCTACCGCCATTCTGGGATCAACCGCGATCACCTGTTGACATGCCCGCCCCATTTCGTCAATCATAATCAGTATGAGCTTCAATTTGGGGACGCACGGTAGCCTTTCGGTGCCGGGCGAATTGTGTCGCTTGGTCGTTCGCAAAGAAAAAAGCCTTTCCGAAATCCTTCAGTTTTCAACAGCCGGTCTGGAAATTGGTCAGCAAGTGGTGGTGATGGCCGGGCCCACCTGTCTGAAGGACATTGCACACGGGTTGAGTGAAGCGGGACTGAAGACCGACGCTCTGCTGCACAGTGAGCGCTTGGTTTTTCTGACTGCACCCAACTGCCTGGCGGATTTGTTCCGTCCCAGCGAGCCCTTGCAGCGCAGCCCGCTGCATCGGCACGCCACGGTGATGCGCTGGGTCACAGACTGGTCATGGGCGTATGGAAACGGCACGGATGCGGTTACGATCCGCGATTATCAACGCCGCCTTCATGATTTCATTCGTCCCTTTAACGCCCTGTCCATGTGCACGGTGTTGAACGAGAAGGTGCAGCGCAGCGATCTGCTGGCCATGCTCGTCGACCATCGTCGGGTGGCAAAGACCATCGAGGCTTCACGGCGCGCGGTGGCCGCCGCACACGCCTAGCGCGTATCGGAAGCGCTTCGGGCAAATTGTCCACGGGGTCGTCCTCCGGCGCCTGCGGGGGAGCCATACCCAAGGGCCTCATCCCTTCTCTCCGTCCTTGAATCGTTCAATAGAACTTTCCCGTAAAGCCCGTCTGGGCGGCCGCGCCGGGGTAACCGTTCGTGAACCCGCGGAAATTCTGAACGCTGGTGACGCCGTTGGTAGCGCTGTCGCCGGAGGTGTCTGTGGCCAAGGGCAAAACCATGACAAAGTAGTTTCCCTGAAACATGCGCAAATGGTAGTTGCCGACGGAATCGGAAAGCGTGTCGGTGACCACATTGCCGGTTGCGCGGTCAATTGCCACCACGTGCGCGGCGAAGGCGGGAATTCCATCCACGGTCACCGTTCCCTTGATGCCGCCTACGAAGCTCAGGATGGCGCTATTCGGGTAGAGAACGGCGCTGCCGATCTCATCATCCAGCGCAAGCGTGTACTTCA
>JASHSC010000236.1 GCA_030036915.1 Terriglobia bacterium | reverse complement strand
TGTGCCCAGCCCGCCCCCGTTTTGAGTATAGGAAGCCGCTGTGCAAGACGACGTGCCGCTCGCCCCGCACGTACTCCCCTGCCCATACGTGCGCGCTTGCACTCCATCCGCAAACGTGGGCGCTGTCCCCGTGAAGGCCATCTCCGGGTGCACGGTGAGCGTGTCGGTGGCTGGCCGTTTCGAGTTCGGGTCGGTCGTCGTAGTAGCCGCAGGTGTAGCCTCATTGGCCACATCTTCCGCAGTGACCGAGGGATTATAGGCGCCCGCCGCCTGATTAATGCCGGAAGTCGCCGTGCAGGTCAGCGTGGGGCTTGTCGTTGCGCAGGATATGGGAGTGGGGAAACTACTGGTGGTCGGGAACGTGTATCCGCCCACCGCTCCCAAGCCGCCCGATGCGGTATAAATCATGGCGATGCAATTGCCGCCCGAACAACCCGAACCGGAACCGTAGAGGCGCCCCTGTACAGCGTCCGGCCAGGGCGTAGGGCTGAGATTGGTTGAAACCGTAATTTGGGAATTGATCAGCAGACTGGTGGTTGATTGGACGCTGCTTGCAGGTACCGCGGGGTCGGAGGTGTTAACGTCATTCACCGTCAGATTCAGAGGAGAATAGGTGTTGGCCGCAGCCGACACCGTGCCGGCAGAACACGTGTAGGTGGTCGCGGTTGATACGCAGGCGAAACCCGCCACAGACGAATAGGGGCCCGGCGATGCCGGAAAAGTGTATGTACCCAAACCGTAATTGGCCGTGTAGACCGGCGCGCCGGCTCCGGTATTGATTGTCCCATAGCTGCGATTCGTCACGCCGGGCAACAGATTCGCCGGGTTGGTAGGAGTGGCGTTGCCCGTCTGCGTTAGGACAACCATCAGCGGCGCATGCACTGCCAACGTCGTTGAAGTAGTCGCATAGGTAGTAGGGGACGCAGCGCTGCTGGGGGTGGTGGCATTCCCCGTATCGTCCAATTCCACCGTGAAGTCGAATGACTGCGAGGAGGTGGTGCACGTTCCGTTGCTGCAAGTGCTCGTTATGGCGGCGTCCGTAATCGGCGTGGCCGCGCTGGCCGTCAAGCTCTCCGTACTTGCCCCGGTGGTGAAGCTGCCGCAGGGCGCAGTGCTGGCTGTTATGCCCGCTAACCCCGCGGGAATCGACGCGGCGCCGGTGTCGACGCACCATTCGTAGGCCGCCACCCCTGCCACCCCCGCGCCCAAACCGCCGGCCGCGGTGTAAGTGGGTGGATCGGCAACTACGCCGTAACTGCGATTGACCACGGCCGGGTACAACGCAGTGTTTGGAGTGGCGTTCCCGGTTTGGGTCAGCGAGACCGACAACTGCGGATCAACCGTAAGGCTCCCGGTGGCGGAACTCGCCGGGTCCGTCGCGACCGTGCCGGCAGGTGTAGCGGCATTTGCTGTGTCCGTAACCGTAAAGTTCGGGCTGAAAGCACCAGCCGCCGAGGTTATTCCTGACGTCGACGCATACGTCCATGTCGTCGTGGTCGGGAAGGCAAAGCTTGAAGGAGTGGGGAATCCCGAGTGGGTGAGATTATGATAGGTCGGTCCCAAGCCTCCCGAGAAAGTCCAGGTCGGAACCGTGCAGGTACCCCCTGTGCAGCCGGAACCGGAGCCGTAGGTGCGACCCACCACGCCGTCAGGCCACGTCGCTCCCAGGTTTATGGCATTGGTGATCTGGGGATTGACCAGAATCGAGGTGCTAATAGCATTGGCCGTCCCGGAAACAGCCCCGGTGGGCACAGCGGCGTTCCCCTGGTCATCCAGGCGCATCGTAAAGGCGAAGTTGGTTGCGGTTGTCGGAGTGGGAGTCGGGAGGGTAATGGGATTCGCCTGGAGGGTCACAGTATTGCTGACCGAAGGTGTACCGCTGCACAGGGCTGTGGTGTCGGTGCTCACGATGGGCGCAGTCGTGGTAGTGCCCACAGTGTTCAGGAAGCCCGCTGGCAGCGACCCGGCGCTGATGCACCATTGGTAGACTCCCGCGCCCAGTCCGCCGGAAGCCGTAAAAGTCGGGATGCCCGTCGCCGTGGCCGTGGTTGCAGCGTAGGTGCGATTGTAAACGCCGGGCAGCAACGCGCTTCCCGAGGCTACGGCGGCGCCATTCTGCGTGAGTGTGGCCACCAGGGCAGGATCGATAACGATGGAAGTGGCGGAAGCATCGCTTCCAGTTGTGGATGCAAATCCGCTGGGCGCAGCCGCGTTCCCGGCATCATCCAATTCCACCGTGAACGGGTAAGCGATGGGAGAAGCCGTGGTATTCGCCGAGGCCGCAACGGGGCTGGCGGATAAAACCATCGAAGCGGTGCCGGTGGAGAAGTAAGTGGGACACTTCGATGCGGTGGTTCCTGAAGCGCCAAAGCCCGCAGGCGGCAGCGCGCTGCTGGCCTGCACGCACCAGTCATAAGCGGCCACACCCGCCGCTCCCTGACCCAGACCTCCGGCTGCCGCGTAGACGGGCGCGGCGCAAGCCGTTGTTCCCGAGGCGCCGCAGTTGCTGCCGGAACCGTACGAGCGATCTACGACGCCGGGAATCAGGTTGGCAGGATTGCTTCCGCTCACCGTGTTCTGAGTCATCGTCTCCAGAAGCGGCGGGTCAACCACCAGAGTATCGGTGCGCGTGCCCAACGGGTCTGAGGTCGGGGTTCCGGCGGGCGTAGCCTGGTTCGCGCTATCGCTCACCGATACGCTAGGCTTGTAGGTCACGGAAGCTGCGGGAGCCGAGGTGGGAGCCGCAGTTATTTCCGTAGCGCCGCAAGTATAGGTGGTGGCGGCCGCCGTGCAACTCATTCCCGTGATGGCACTCAGACTGGCTGGCAGGGTGCTAGGCCACGTGTAGGCGGGCAAGCCACCACTGGCGGTATAAACTGCGGCGGTGCAGGCTCCGCCTGTGCACCCGCTCCCCGAGCCATAGGCCCGGCCGCTGACCGCCTCCGGCCAGGTAACGGTTGCTCCTGCGCCATAACCAATCGAAAGGGTAAGCGGAGTTTGGACTGTCAACGCGAACGTCTTGGAGATAGTTCTCGCCGGCACTACAGGAGTGGCTTGGCCGGGGCCTAAAATCGGCGTGTCCGTTACGCTGATTATAAACGACGGGTAAGACCCCGCCGCCCCGACGGCAGCGCTGGTAATTGCGCACCCGCTTTGCGTGGGGGCCGCCGCAGCCGTCATATTTGGATTGGAGGTGCCTCCGATCGCGCAGACGGAAACTGGTCCGTTCCCCAAAGCCGAGGTAGAACCCACTATTTCCGGTTCACTGGCAGCGAGTGTAGTCGTAATCACCTGGCTGCACGCGCTGGTGGGGGCGCAACCCGTCCCTGTTCCGTAGGTCCTGCCCTGTACGGCAGTTGCAAGGGTCGCCGACGAAACTGTGAAATCGTTGCGGACGGTAATGGTGTAAGGAAGTGATGCGGTGTTAGGGGGAGTTTCGGTGTCCGATACTTGAACGGTTATTGAATAACTGCCTGCAGCGCCGGTAACTGTTCCCGTGAGAGTGCACTGTTCCTGCCCAGGTCCACTTTGCCAGGTTAATCCCGCAGGCAGGGTACCGGATGTTACCGCACAGCCGTTAGTCGGGGCCAGAATGCCGCTTCCGCCCGCAACCGACAATTCCAGGTTATACGTTCTTCCAGTAATAGCGTCTGGAAATACTGTCGTTTCGATTTGAAGCTTGCCTCCTCCGGCTGGCGACAAACTCGACGGGAGGGACGTGGACGTGATCCCACAACCCGTCATGAGAATCACACTGAAAAGACCTAGAATGAGACCGATCCGGTCGGAGGTTTTACTCACGGCTGGATTCTCCTCTCTCCCCCAATAGCGGCATTCGATGTTTTGCTGGTTGATAGGCCAGTGGCCACCCTGCGGAAGCCCAAAAGCAGGCCGATGCTTTGAGGCAAAAATGGTAGTACCTCGCCCCGGTCCAATTGGACCGACACCGCCCTACCACGAAGCTGGGCAGAAAACAGCTCGCAGGTGACGCCATCTTGATCGGGTCAATCATGCAAACCCTGATTGCAGGCCTATACCGCGGGATGCAGCATAGTTCGAGACTGCACCCACAAGTTGCGCCTCAACCCGGCACAATCGCGCAATGCGGAGTGGAGCTTATTGACAGGCTCCCGTCTCCCTAGTCTGAGACAGCTTTGCTTTTGATCGTCTTCAGTAAATATTGCTTACACTACCGTGTTTCATATAGC
>JASHSC010000235.1 GCA_030036915.1 Terriglobia bacterium | reverse complement strand
GACGGAGGCAGGACGAGTTTCTCACAGAGTTCGCAGAGGGGCGGCACAGAGGACACGGAGAGATCATCAAGGCTCTCTCTGTGCACTCTGAGATTCCACGGCTCGATGCTTCCAACCGCCATGCGACTCCGTGAACTCTGTGTGCAACCTTTGTGGGTCTCCACGCCTTCATGAATAATCCGGGCCAGGCGGCGGGTAATTCTATGGCGCGCTACACCGCCACTCGCCCCAGCGTTTCAAAGAAATCCGGGAAGGAAATGTCAACACACGAGCTGTCCTTGATGACAGTCGTGCCTTCGGCCACCAGCGCGGCAATGGAAAAGGCCATAGCGATGCGGTGGTCGGCGTGCGGATCAATCTCCACGCCGTGCAGCTTCTGCTTGCCCGGCACGCGCAATCCATCGGGAAACTCTTCAACCTCCGCGCCCATGCGGCGCAAATTTTCGGCCACGGCCGCCAGGCGATCGCTTTCCTTCACGCGCAATTCGGCTGCGCCACGGAAGGCTAACCCCAGCTCCGTTTGCGTGCCCATCACCGCAAGCACCGGCAGCTCGTCAATCAATCCCGGCACCAGCTCTTCCGGTATTCCTCCGCCCTCGAGCTGGCTCGAATCCACGTGCAGGTCGCCGAGAAGCTCGCCATTCAGGATTTCGAGATTCACCACCTTCACGCGCCCGCCCATGGGAACCAGCAGGTCGAGCAACGCGGTGCGCGTGGGATTCAAGCCGACGTTGTGAAGCACCAGATTGGAGTTCGACGCCAAAAGCCCGGCGACGATGAAAAACGCGGCGGAGGAGATGTCACCGGGAACGTAGAACTTTTTCCCTTCCAGCCGCGCGCGGCCACGCACCGCAATGGTCCTCTGGTGGCGGCCGATATCCGCGCCCATCTGCTCGAGTGCCAACTCTGTGTGGTCGCGCGTGGGCAGTTTTTCCACCACCTCGGTCTCACCCTCGGCAAACAAGCCTGCCAGCAGAATCGCCGATTTCACCTGCGCGCTCGCCACGGGCATTTCGTAACGAATGGGCTTCAGGCAGCCCCCCTTGATCTCGAGCGGCGGGCAGCCGCCCTCCGCCGTCTTGATGCTCGCCCCCATTTGGATAAGCGGGTCGGCCACGCGCTTCATGGGCCGCCGCGAAAGCGATGCGTCACCCGTGAGCACAGAACCAAAAGCCTGGCCGGCCAGAATCCCGGAGAGCATGCGCATGGTCGAGCCGGAATTCCCCGCGTCGAGCGAACCCGCCGGCGCGCGCAATCCATCCAGGCCGGCGCCTGCGATCTTCACCACGTTGTCTTTCCGGTCGACTTTGACGCCCAGCGACTTCAGGCAGTTGAGCGTAGATTGGCAATCCGCGCTCGTGGAGAAAAAATGAATTTCGCTCTCCCCCGTGGCAATGGCCGCCAGCATCGCGTATCGATGAGAAATGGATTTGTCCCCGGGAAATTGGATGGAACCCTCAAGCTTCTTCACGGCGCTTAGCTTCTTTGATTTTGATCGGAATAAACCCATGCCTTCATCTTAGGGGAGGGTGCTGCGGACTGCAAAGATAAAGATTCACGGGCGGAGTCCGGGCGCGACTCAAGGGGAGCGATCACCACAGACCAACAGTGCATCACTGAGGAAACCAGTTCTGTGTTTCTCTGCGATCTCAGTTGTAAGTCTTTCTTGTTTACCTGCTGGACGCGCCCCCGCGCCCAGTTTTCTTAAATCAACGGCGTCAGGCGCACTTTGCGGAACTCCACCTTGCCGTGGTCGCCCTGAAGCATGATCGGCCCAGTGTCCTTTTCATTGGCATCCAGCGCTCCACCGGTTAACCCCGGCACTTCGGCATGATCAATGATCTTGGTTCCATTCTCGATCACGGTAACGTGATTGAGGATTAGGGTGATATCAAAGGTCTGCCACTCGCCCGCCGGTTTGTCGGCTTTGGCGGAAGGAACGATGAAACCGTAAAGCGCGCCCTGGCTGTGCACATCCATGGGGCGAGTATAGCCATCGAGAATTTGGATTTCGTACCGGCCGCGGAGATAAACGCCGCTGTTGCTGTCCTCATCGACGTTGAACTCGACATGCAGCGTGAAGTTCTCGAACTTTTGCTCGGAATAAATGTTGCAGGCGTTCTTGCCCTCGTTCATCAGATTGCCGTTCTTGACGAACCAGCCCATGGGGTGGTGCGGATCCTGGCAGAGCCAGCCGGAGACGTCCTTGCCGTCGAAGAGTTCAATCGGCTCGCCGGGCTTTCTTGCGGGTGAGGTGAGGGGCCACACGGGCGCGCGCTCGCCACTCCAGGGCAGCGTCTGCCCGTTTACCAGCGCCATGCCCGACAAACGGCCGTCTTGCATCGTCGCTTGCCAGACTTGCGGAGACTGGTTGGGCGGCCGCCCGCCCGGGTACTGGAACCCCAACTGGCCATTGGCGATCATCACTTGCGGCAGATCGAATACCGCGCCGCCACCGGCGTTGAAGCGGCCCTTCAGCACGCCTCCCTCGTGCCTCAACTCCAGCCAGCAAATCCGCGGCAATCCTGACCGGGTGCCCGTCGCCGTGATGTCCCATCGGCCCAGAAAGGCATCGTCGCCTGCGGAGTCCACCGCCCGTAAGAGACCCAGGGGTATGAAAATCACCACTGACAAGATTAATCTCAAAGCACGAGTGCGCATGGATATGCCTCCACAAAATTCGTGTGTCGAATCGGAGTCAGTTTGTAACCGCTGCTTCCTCGCTGAATCAAAGAAGTCAAGGAATGACGCGCCCACCCCTTGGTTCCAAACGACCTTTCTCTAGCCATGTGACGAATTCCTCTACCGCACTCATAGCCAAACAAAGGGTGTCCTCCGTTACCGAAATCAGATCAGGAAACGCCCCGTCAGAAAACAAACTTATCGGATATTTTGTTTTGTACTGTCCGTCTCGGCGCTGATGGAGCACGGCAATACGGCCTTCATGTTGGATCGCATTTCTTGCAAGGACTATTTCTTCCAACACCGAGAAAGGCGTGGGAGCCTTTTCCCAGTCGCAATCCAGCAAATCTCGGAAAGCGATTCTGTACCCCTGCAACCAGCCCTTTTTCTTATACTTCGCGATAATACTCTCTGCCTCCGTCCAGCACGTACGGTCCTCAAGGTACTCTCTGCGATATTCTTTAAGAATCTGCTGAAGGGCACTAAGACAGGCTTGTCCCAAGAGGTTTTTGCACGCATAGGCCTTCTGGTATTTTTCCATTAATTCCATCGGCGGATCCTCATCGAGACATTGCTCGTATTCGACCTGTGCGCCCTTGATGATCTGGTCGAATGGCAATTTGGCTGTTTCGTGAAATTCTTTCAGCACATTAAGCTTCCTGTCGAAGAAGTATCTGAGGTCCAAACCCTATCCCCCACCTGATCGTCGCTATAGCTACAGGGCAGCCTCATACCCTGCTGTGTGTACTCCCTTTGCTGTTGGACGGTAAGCCTTCCGAACTTGTCACACCGGTGTCACAAGTGAGGCGATAAGTCATGTAAGTTATTGAAAACAGCGCGGGCAAGCCTGTAAGCCGAATTCTGTTTTCCGCCGGAAGGCGGAACGGTGATCATTCCTCTAGCCCCGCGATTGCTCGCGGGGTCCAGCGACCTACCCGAGGGTTGTAACGGGACGGGCCGCCCCTCCCCTCCTATTTGGTCTTGCTCCGTGTGGGGTTTGCCGTGCCCCCGATGTCGCCACCGGAGCGGTGCGCTCTTACTTTAATTCCCGCCGAAGCGGGACCGCACCATTTCACCCTTACTCGTCAAAAGACGGGCGGTATATTTTCTGTGGCACTTTCCGTACCGAAGGCGTACGCCCCGACGAATCAGGAATCCCCCTTCGGCCCTCGCCGTTAGCGAGCACACTGCCCTGCGGAGTTCGGACTTTCCTCTCCCCCGCCCCTGCCTGTCCCGACCACGTGCATCGGAACGCTAAGGCGAAGCAGCGATCACCCGGCTTGCCCGCGCAGATTCTTATGATAGTCTCGTGAATGGAGCGGGTCAAACAAGTCATGAAAAGCTTTCACCCTAGAGATCACGGAGCAGCACAGAGAAAGATCCCTCTGTGGGTCTTTGTGCACTCTGTGGTGAGAGGCCTTTCCTGGCGCGGGATCGCCGCTCTTTCCTCCATGCTCCTGATCAGTATGTTCCTGATCCGGGCACAAGCCGCCGTCGCACAGGATCAAAACCGCCAGGAAATCCTTGCCCAGGCCGACAAGATTCTTCAGCAAATGAGTCAGATTACCGGCCTGCCTATCAAATCACCCGTCAAGAAGCAGATCATCAACCGCAAGGAAATCGAAAAGTACCTGGTCGAAAATATTCACGAGGAGACGAAGCCCGAGGAGTTGCACGCCCAGGAGGCCCTCGTGCGCGCCCTGGGACTGGTGCCGCAGGATTTCAACCTGGAAAAATTCCTGATTAATTTCTACACGGAGCAGGCGGCCGGCCTTTATGACCCCAAGCGAAAGACCATGTTTATTGCCGACTGGAGCCCGGCGGACACGCAGGACTTGATTCTCTCGCATGAGCTCACCCACGCACTGCAGGATCAAAGCTGGGACTTGGAAGCCTACCTCCACGGCGCCCGTGACGATGACGATGCCACCGACGCGCGTCAGGCGGTTGTGGAGGGGGAGGCCACCGTGGCCATGTTGCAGCGCATGACTGGGGCATTGGGCATTACGGGGCTGCCCTCACTTTCCGACCTCATGGATGAAGTCGTTCACCAGCAGTTTGACGAGTTCCCCGCGTACTCGCATGCCCCCTACTTCTTCCGCATGCAAGCTACCTTTCCCTACGTTCAAGGCGCGGGCTTCATTCAGACGGGGTTGGAAGCGGACGGGTGGAAAAGTCTCAGCGCGCTATTCGAGCATCCGCCTGAGAACACCAAGCAGATTTTCGACCCCAAGACGTATTTCGATCACCAGGAATTTCCGAAGATCAAGCTGCCCCATCCGCGCGCGCTCGAAGGAAATCCCGGGCTGCGCTTTCTTCACGGGAATACCCTGGGCGAACTCGGATATTACTCCCTCCTTGGCCAGCTTGATTCCGACGACGAAGCCAAATCTCTCAGCCCGGCATGGGTGGCCGACCAGTATCTGCTCTACGAGCGCACGGATGGGAAAGGGTACACTTTGGTTGCGCGCGTGCAATGGGCGAGCGCGGAAGCGGCGCACCAATTTTTCCGGGACTATTCCGCGATTCTCACCCACCGGTTTCCCGGCCTAGTTGCTGACAAGCGCTCCAGCGACGAAGAGTTAATTGGATCTACTGCGGAAGGAACGGTGTTGATTCTGCTCAAGGGAAGTGAATGCCGGTGGGCGCAAGGAGTGCCCGCGGAGCAAGCGGACGCCCTGCTCGAATGGCTGCGCGCCCTTTGAGCCATTAAGTTTCGGAAAGCAGATCGCCGGGCAATTCGGGGGGTTCCGCGTGGATACGCCGCCGCCACCATACCTGAAGCCGGTCAAAATAGAGATATACGACGGGCGTCGTATAGAGGGTAAGCAACTGGCTTACTGTCAACCCTCCGATTATGGCAATTCCCAGCGGGCGGCGGAATTCCGAACCCGTTCCTGTGCCCAGCGCCAGAGGCACAGCGCCCAGAATGGCTGCCATGGTGGTCATCAAAATGGGGCGGAATCGCAGCAGGCACGCCTCGTAAATTGAATCGCGAGAGTTCCTCCCCTCCGTCCGCTCCGCGGCCAGCGCGAAATCCACCATCATGATGGCGTTTTTCTTGACGATCCCGATCAACAGAATAATTCCGATGATGGCAATGACGGAGAGCTCCGTCCCCGTGAGCATCAGGGCCAGCAAGGCGCCGACTCCGGCAGAAGGCAGAGTGGAAAGAATTGTGACCGGGTGGATATAACTTTCGTACAGCACGCCGAGCACGATGTAGACGGAAAACAGCGCGGCGGCAATCAGCAGCGGCTCCGTGCCCAGGGACTGCTGATAGGCCTGTGCCGTTCCGGCAAATCCCGTGGTGATGGTCCCGGGAAGGCGGACGCGGGACGCCGAGGCATTAATCGCATCTACAGCGTCACTCAGCGCCACCCCGGGACGCAGATTGAAGGAAATCGTCACCGCGGGAAAGAGCCCCTGGTGGTTGACGGCCAGAGGCGCGGTTTGGGGAGCGTGATGGGCGATGGCACCCAACGGAACTTCGTCTCCCCCAGGAGACTTCACAAAAATCTCATTCAGGAACTGGGGATTTTGCCAGTATTGCGGGGCCGCCTCCATAACCACGTGATATTGGTTTAAGGAGCCGTACATCGTGGATACCTGGCGCTGGCCAAAAGCGTCATAAAGAACATTGTCAATCAACTGGGAGGAGATTCCGAAGCGCGCGGCAGTCTTGCGATCGTATTGAACCATGGCCTCCAACCCATGATTTTGCTGATCGCTGCTGACATCAGCAATCAGAGGAATGGTCCTCAGCTCGGTCAGCATCTGCGGCCCGTATCGAACGAGGTCCCGCAAATTTTCGCTCACCATGCTGTATTGGTACTGGGCGTTGCTCGACCGGCCACCCACGCGGACATCCTGCGAAGACTGCATGTAGAGCGAGGCGCCGGGGATGCTCAACAATTTGGGCCGCAATCGCGCAATTACCCGGTCGGCGTCGATTTTCCTCACTTCCAGGGGCTTGAGGGAAATGAACATCCGCCCGGCATTCATGGTTCCTCCGCCCACGTATCCATCGACCGTATCCACCGCCGGGTCCGTCTCTACGATTTTGACTATTCGCAGCAGAGTTTTGTTCATCGCCTGAAACGAGGTGTCCTGGTCAGCTTGAATCGCACCCACGATGCGGCCGGTGTCCTGCTGAGGAAAGAAACCCTTGGGCACGTGAATATAGAGATAAACCGTGAGCGCCACCGTGGCCAACAGCACGCCCAATGTGACGGCAGAATAACGGAGAACGATGGACAGGGATCTTCCATAAGCATTCACAACCCCCTGGAACGCCCGCTCAACTGTAAGATACAGCCGGCCGTGCTTCTCATGCGGGCGGATGAGGTGCGCGCACATCGTGGGTGTGGTGGTGAGTGAAATCACCATGGAAATTAATATGGCGACAGAAAGGGTGACGGCGAATTCGCGAAACAAACGGCCCACGATGCCACCCATCAAAAGCAGTGGAATAAAAACTGCAATCAGCGAAATGCTGATGGACAAAACCGTAAAACTGATTTCCTCCGCCCCTTTGAGAGCGGCCTCGAAAGGAGCCATTCCCTTTTCGAGATACCGCGTAATATTTTCGATCACCACAATGGCGTCATCCACCACAAACCCCGTACAAATGGTCAGCGCCATCAACGACAAATTATCTAGGCTGAACCCCAAGAGGTACATGACCCCGAAGGTGCCAATCAACGACACGGGTACGGCGATGCTGGGGATGATCGTGGCGCGCACATTCCGAAGAAAAACGAAAACCACCAGAATCACCAGAATCACCGAAATCACTAGGGTTCTTTCGACTTCTTTAACGGATGCCCGGATGGTGACGGTTCGGTCCATGGCCACGCCAAGATCTATAGCTTGTGGGATGGCAGCCTTCAGGAAGGGAAGTTGCGCGCGAATGCGGTCCACGGTGTCAATGATATTGGCATTAGGCTGCCGCCAGATGATCGCCAGAACCGAGGGCCTGCCTCCGTTGGCATATCCGGCGTTGCGGAGGTCCTCGACCGAGTCCACGACATCGGCGATATCACTGATCCTCACGGTCGACCCGTTGTGATAGGCAACGATCAGGGGGCGATAATCCTTGGCCTTAAACAATTGGTCGTTAGCCCCCACTTCCCACCGCCTTTGGCCGTCGGAAAAATGGCCTTTGGGCGTATTGGAATTGGCGTTGGCCAGAACCGACCTGACGGTTTCAAGTCCAATGCCGTATTGGTT
>JASHSC010000234.1 GCA_030036915.1 Terriglobia bacterium | reverse complement strand
GGGCGCGCCAAGATTACAGATTTCGGAATCGCCAAAGTGCTGGCGCGTGAAGGCGTGGCGCAAACTGTGGGAATCCTGGGCACGCCTTCCTTCATGTCGCCTGAGCAGGTGAAAGGCGGCGAAATCGACGCCCGCACGGATATCTTTTCCCTGGGCATCATGCTCTACACGATGCTCACGGGAAAGAAACCCTTCGTCGGCAACACCGCTGCCGTGATGTTCCAGATTGTTTATGAAGAACCACCGGAAACGAGCAGTCTGGATACCGAGCTGACATCCTCGCACGATTATGTGGTGAAGAAGTGCTTGGCAAAGGACCGCGAGAAACGTTACATGACCGCGCGCGAACTGCTGGGCGACTTGGACGATCTTCAGTATGGCCGCGCGCCACGCTCGCAGGCCGCGCCCACTGCGCCGGAAGCGAGTGCTCCGACGGTCGACCGCACAATGGCCATGTCAATTCAGGATTTAATGAAGTCAGCGTCGGCCAACCCCGCTGTGGTAGCGCCGCCACCGCAAGCGGCCCCTTCGCCTGAGCCTCCTGCACCACCCTTAGTGGAACGGACTATGGCGATGCCGATTCCAAGTTTGAGGAGACCGGCCACACCGCAACCGGTGCCGAGCCCTGTTCCGCCTGCGCCACCTCAACAAGCGGCGGCTCTGCCAGTGCCCCTTGAACCCCCCTCGACCCCTGCTGTTGACCGCACGATGGCGATGCCGATTCCGAGTTTGCGGAAGTCCGCAACGCCACCTCAGCACGCGACTCTTCCGCCCACTCCTGCGTCGCCGCCCCCCGCTGTGCATTCAGAGCGGACAGTGGCCATGGCGATCCCAGATTTATTGAAAGTGGCAGCGCAACAACCCTCGGCGGGAGTCTCCTCCGCACCGCCACCTCCACCGGGGCCGGCACTGCCGTCGCAAATCAAGCCAGCGGCTGTTACACCGCCTCAGCCTTTGCCGGCTCAGCCTTCGATCGACCAGACGCTGCCGATGCAAGCGCCAAATCTCGTCGTAGGCACGCCCTTGGCGCCGGCGATGCCGCAAAAGGCTCCGCCCATGTTCTCCGCGGAATCGATTTCGAGAGAGCAGTCAATTCCCCGACAAGTGCCCGAACTATCCGCCACGCCATCGCCCACGCCGCCGGCGCGGGGCGCGACAATGCCTCCGCCTGCTTTGCCGAGCATGCAGCAGACGGTTCCTATGCGCGCGCCTGAGGTTTCAGCACCTTCTCCGGCCGCTGGACCGCAAGCACCTCCACGCAGTCTGGCTCAACCCTACGCGGAAGAACCGGCTGAACCCGGTGAAGCCCCTGCTGCACAGGCGCCCGCGGCCAAGCCGAATCTCATTCTCGTACTGGCGGGCGTGGTGGCAGTCGTTCTGGTAAGTGTTTTGGCGTGGGGACTCTTTGGGCATCATTCCTCGAAGGCACCTGTACCACCTCCGCAAGCTGCGGCACAAGCACCGCCGGCGACTCCGCCCCCGAGTACCGCCGCTCCGATTTCAACCGCTCCTCCGGTCGCGACGCCTGTACAGACAGCGCCCCCTGCGAATTCTGAACCGGCCGTCACGCGAAAGCCCGTCGTCGCGAAGCCGAAGAAGGCTTCGCCAGTTACGGCCTTGGCGCCCGCACCGGCGCCTGAGCAACCCCAGCCGGTGGCTGCCGCTCCGCCTCCGCAGCCTGTTGCTCCTGCACCCGCGCCGGCCGCCAATCCTGCACCCCCAAAATTCGCCAATATTCCGCGAATTGTTTACGTGACATGTAACTTCGGTTTCAAAGAGGCAACTTTTACCTTCGCGGGCGGCGGACAAACCCTTCTTAGTCGCACCTTCAAAGGCAAGAAGGAAAAGCACGGATTCCTGGGGATTAAGGGTTCATACCTAGGCAGCTTTCCTCAGACCACCCTCACGGTGCCCGCCGGCACATCAGAGGTTTCAGTCCACGTCGAAGGAAAAGACCCAGCAGCCGACTTGAATAAGACCATCAAGATGCCCGCGCCGGGAGGCTTTGTTCCGACTCTTGCCGTGGAAGTAGATAGCGACCATCTTTCACTCAATTGGCAAAGCGCCGCCACCCCGAAATAACACATCGAAATAGGGCCTTCCTCGAAGTTGGGTGCATCCGGTCATTTACATTATCGCCAGAGCCTTGTAGAATGCGCGTTCCCGCGTGGGGAAGAACCAGCTCCCTATCCGCGGTCGATGGTGGGCATGAAGTCTCGTGACCGGTCGGTTGCCCCGAATGCGACAACAGGAGGATAGGTATGGCGTTGAACACCGTGGAGAAGGAAGTGAACGGCGTTACGGTAGTAGAATTGGCCGGCCGGATCACACTGGGCGAGGAAAGCAACCAGCTCCGCACCTTGCTCAAGGACATTCTCAGTCGGGGCAAGACCCGCCTGGTTCTCGACCTTGCGGAAGTGACTTACATTGATAGCGCCGGCCTGGGCACCCTGGTGGCGGGGTTCACGTCCGCGCAGAACCAGGGCGCAAACCTGAGGCTGGCAAATCTCACCAAGCGTTTCAAAGAACAACTTCACATCACGAAGCTCGTGACGGTTTTCGACGTTTACAATAGCGTCGCCGAAGCCGTTAAGTCATTCGAATCGGCATCCTGAGCGCCCTCGCGCACACTTGTCTCCCGCTCGCAACCCGCATTGGAGACCTGCGTCATTGCGAGGCCCTTTGAGGTTCTCGCGGCATTCACGGGCTGGATCGCATTGGGGACGCCCACCCTGCACGATGAATGGGAACGAGAGGAAGTATGGGCCATCAAATCGGCTGGGGACTTGCTCTGGTTTCCGCTGGCGGAATACTGAATGGCAGCTTCGCCGCCCCCCTGAAGCGGATCGCCCAGTGGCGTTGGGAAAACATCTGGCTGATTTATTCCATTTCGGGCCTGCTGATTCTGCCCTGGGCGGTTGCCTTGGCCACGGTGCCGAATATGGGCGGCGTGCTTCATCAGTCTTCCGGCGCAGTGCTGGCAAAGGTCGCGCTATTTGGATTTGCATGGGGCATTGGCAACCTGCTGTTTGGCCAAGGAATCGATCGAGTGGGGCTAGCGCTCGGTTTCGCGATAATTCTGGGAATCACCTCTTCATTCGGGTCACTCTTGCCGTTGGCAATCCTCCACCCCGACCAGGTGAGGGGCCGCCAAGGGCTCTCGTTAATAGCCGGAACGCTGGTCATGACTCTGGGGCTCGTCTTCCTTGCCATCGCGGGGAAACGCCGCGAGCGCGCGCAGGCTGCTCATGGCACGGTCGCCGGGCGCTCCGTGTTTTTCACGGGCCTCATCATCTGCATCCTCTCCGGTGTCTTTTCGTCAATGCTAAACTTCGCTTTCGTCTTCGGCGACGAAATGCGCCGACTCTCGCTTCAAGCCGGCGCGTCGACGGCCATGGCCGGCAACAGTATTTGGGCGCTCGCGGTGAGCTCCGGTTTCGTTGCCAATGTGGGTTATTGCCTTTATCTTTTGAACAAGAACCATACCTGGGGCATGTTCAGCGGCAAATTGGCTGGTGCGGGCCAATTTGCCGGTGCGAGCCTGATGGGAGTGCTTGCGTACTGCGGCTTGATGGTTTACGGCATGGGCACTGACGCGCTGGGTTCGCTCGGAACTATTGTCGGTTGGCCCGAATTTTTGTCCATCAACATCATCACCGGCGTCACGTGGGGGTTCCTGGGAGGTGAGTGGAAAGGTTCGAGCCGCGTTGCGTTCGGCTATTGCCTCGCCGGAATCGGAGTTCTTTTCCTCGCTATCGGCGTGATCAGCTTCGGAAACGCAGGGTAACTCCCGACAACATTTTTGGCGAATCGCTTGCGGCAGCTTACGGCGCCAATTCTGTGGCAACCGCGCCGGAATGCTCCTGCTGGTAAACCCACGACATGACGTTGGCAGGTGGACGCTGGTGGCGAAGCTCGTTGACCATGAATTTCATGTAAGGGTCGATGTGCTTGAAGAAAATCTTGTAACCCGCGCAGAGGTAATTAAGCCCGGGCTCGCCGTCCGGAGTCGAGATGAAGCGATGCTTGGGGCACTCGCCGTTGCAGGCGAAGCGCACATCGCACTCGCGGCAATAGCGAGGCAGGGAATCACGTTTGTCGAGGCCGAAGGCTCGCTGCTGGGGTGAGTTCACCAGAGTCTGAAGCGGCTGCTCAAGAATGTTCCCCAATTTGTTTTCAGGGTAAACGTAGTGGTCACAGGAGTAGAGATCGCCGTTGTGTTCAAGTGCCATCGCGGCGCCACAAGTCGGCCTGAAGACACACAAACTGGGGATCAAACCCATCCAGCTCTCCAGAGCGACGTCGAAGATCTGAACATAATGACGCCCCACGTCCTTCCGCACCCACTCGTCAAAAATCTCACACAGAAAAGTGCCGTACTGGCGCGGCTCCACGGACCAATCGGAGACTTGCGCGGTGTGCGGATCGCGCGGAGCAATCAGCACCAGACCATCGGGGTTCGCCGTCTTGGCCATGCGCTCGACGATGGGGATGAACTGCATGAATTGGGCGCCGATGCCCTTCAGAAATCGATACACACGCAGCGGGTGCTGGGAATTTTGGCGATTCACCACCGTGAGAGCGTTGAATTCCACCTGGTGCTTCTTGAGATATCGCAGGCCACGCATGACCCGCTCGAAGGTGGGCGCACCGCCCTTATCCACCCGGTAGAAGTCGTGGAGCTCGGCCGGGCCATCAATGGAGATTCCGATCAAAAAATTGTTTTCAGCCAGGAATTCGCCCCACGCATCGTCAAGAAGCACGCCGTTGGTTTGAAATGCGTTCTCGATTCGCTTTCCGTTGGCGTACTTCCTTTGAATGGTCACGACCTTGCGATAGAAATCCACGCCGAGCAGCGTGGGTTCTCCACCCTGCCAGGCAAAAGTAATGGTCGGGGCCTCCTGCGCGGTGATGAACTGCGATATGTACGACTCCAAAACCGAGTCGGGCATGGCCCAATCGCGCTTCTGGCCGTAAAGGTTTTCCTTCTCGAGATAAAAGCAGTAGCGGCAGTCCAGGTTGCAGATGGGACCCGTGGGCTTGGCCATCACGTGAAAGGCCGCAGGGCCTTTCACCGAATTTTTGTTGCGCTTCTTCATCGCCTAAGATGAATTATGACGTCATCCAGGGGTTCGCATCAAGTGTTGATGGAATCTCTAAGTTTGCGAATTCCGGCCGAGAATCGCGCTCGCCACTCATCGCTCCTCAACAATGATGAGATCCCAGGGCTGAAGGGTCACGCGCTGGGCGGCCGCTATGTTATTTCCCGTCAGAAGGTCTTTTCCTGCGCGTCCGGAGTAGGCAAACGAAACGGCATCTCCGGAATAATTGAAGTAGTAGATCACTCGCCCGCCAAAATTGTTTATCCCGCGCTGAACATGAATCGGCGAGGGGAGCTCCTGGTCAGGGCCGGACATCTCCGCGCGCTTCAGGAGATCAAGCAAAACGGCGCGCTGGAGGGAATCGGATAAGTAGGTGCCCTCATAGAGCAGGCTTCCGGAACCGAAATGATTTTCGGTAATCGCCGGCCAGCGCCCAAAGAATGGGTGGTCATAGTAAGCCAGCGCCTTGGCATGCTGCGGCATCAGGAACTCGGCCCAATACATCACCTGGTTGTCCGCGCCGGCGTGGAACGGATCTCCCTTCAACGCCAGCGGGTGCTCAAGATTCGAGAACTCCTGATAGCTGAAGCCCGTAGCATCACGCAACGGCCCCGGCGCTCGTTCCCAACGAATCGCTGAATTGTCATTGGCAAACCCGCTCTTGAAAGTCATCACCACCCAGCCACCATTCTTCACGTAATCGGAAATGCGCTGAAGGAGCGCATCATCCGAGATGTACAGGGCCGGCACAATAAGAAGTTTGTACTGGGAGAGGTCCTTGGTTTCCGGAAAGACAAAGTCGGCGCCAACGTTAAGGTCATACAATGCCTTATGAAACTGCCGAACCAGGGAGGCATAGTCGGCGGTCGGCTGCCCTGGGGACCAATTGGGACCGCTCCATGAGAAGGGCATAAAGTTAATCGCGTTCAGGGAATCCCGGCTCCACAGAATTGCCACTTGATTGTGAATCTTGAGGCCCACCAATCGGGAACCGATCTTTTGCAGTTCGTGCGCCGTCCGTGAAACCTCGGCGTAAGCGCGGTTGGGCTCGAAATCGTGTGATAGGACACCCTTCCAATAAGTCTCCTGATTGGCCGGAATTGACGCCCAATGCCAATACTCCACCATATCAGCGCCATTCGAGAGGTGAGTGTAGACGTCCTCGCGCAATTGGCCGTCATAAGGCGGAAACTGGAATGCCGAGTTCCAGCCGGTGGTCTGCGCGTTGGTTTCCGTCACCAGGAAGTTGCCGTGTTTCAAGGAACGCGTGAAGTCTTCCACTAGAGATTGGTGCGATCCGTCATAATGGTCCTGCGTCCCGTGGTAGTTGTTTACCGCTGGAATATCGAGCGCATCGGCCACGGCATTTTCGTTCACGTCGGAATGCATGGCTCCGGCGAAATCCGTGGTCACGAATTGATGTGGTCCGCGATACTGCCGCACCAGGTCCGCCTCCCACGCCAGAAAGCGAGTGACGCGCATCTGCTCCCAGCGCGACCACTCCAGCTTATATCCCGTGCTTTGCGCGCTATCGCGTGTGGGCAAATCTTCCCAGCTATTCACGTCTTCACCCCAGTAATTCAGGAACCACGCTTTGTTGAGGTTTTCCGGCGTGACGAACTTTTCCTTCAGGTGGTTGACAAAACCTACAAAGACATCGCGGTTTGAGGCACCATACGATGAGGTCTCGTTGTCAATCTGCCAGCCAATAACGTCGGAATTGCTTTTGTAGTGCGCAACCAGATTCTTAATCACTCTCTGGGCGTAGAAAAGATAGGTGGGGTTCTCAATATCCATGTTCTGCCGCATGCCGTAGAACACCTTGGCGCCACCCAGCGGCCGACCCAGCACCTCCGGATGCTCATGGTAGAGCCACGTGGGAATGGAATAGGTGGGAGTACCCATGATGACCTTGATCCCGGCCTTTGCCATTGCGTCCACCACGCGATCCATCCAGGCATATTCAAAATGCCCATCCTCCGGCTCCCACAGGCTCCAGGTGGATTCGCCCATGCGCACCACGTTCAACCCCGCTGCCTTCATCATCGCGACATCCTGGTCCAGCCGCTCGTAGGGCTCATACTCGTGGTAATAGGCAGCGCCGTAGAGGACATCGGGGATTACGGGCATAGCGCCCGACGCGGCCTCAGCATCCGAATCATTCTGCGAAGCGCCTTCCATCATGCTCAGAGGCACAAAAAGGCACAGGCCGGTGAGCAAAAAAATCAGAAAGTGAGATTGGGTACGCCACTTTGAACACATGCTTCCTCCTCGGCTGCAATTTTGACCCAATGGCTGACATCCTTCCAACCCCAAAATCCTCGACGGCTGTCACGCCTGCCCCTCGGAGCTGAGGAAAGCGCCGCCTGACCATTCGCTTGGTCAATTGCTCTTCCACACGTTTTATCAAGGAGCCTGATCCGCGCTGATGTCCCAGAGCATTTGCGGGGGGGAGAACATGTCCCCAGAAGTCGCGTAATCCCATTGTGCTTGCCGACCGACCGATGCACACATTGATGCCTGCCGCCCGAGCTGGTGAGCCCGGCAAAAGCGTGAACGC
>JASHSC010000233.1 GCA_030036915.1 Terriglobia bacterium | reverse complement strand
CCCGCCATAGGGAGATCATACCCGGAGCTGGCGCAGAGCAATTGCGGTTCTTCTAAGCGCATAGTGTGGTACTATTCCGAATATGGATCTGTATACCTACCCGATCACAGTCGAGCGTGAGGGTCGTAAGTATTACGCCTATAGCGAGGACTTTCCGGGTGTCTACGGTCTTGGAAAGAGTATCGAAGAGGCCAAAGCTAGCATCCTCGAAGGCATGAGGATTTATATCCGTCAGTGCCGCGCCCATCGGCAACCCGTCCCTCGCGCCCGCACGATCTACAGTGAAACAGTTTCCCTCGCAATGTAACTTGAGGGTCGGTCCACGCACGGCTTAGCTTTCATGGAAGTCGTCCTCGGAGAAACCGGCGTCTTTTAAGATTCGCAGGAACAATCCCCGCGGAATATCGCCTCGGTGAAAGGGAACGACCAACATGGGCAATGTGGGATGTTTGAGAATTCGATGCGACCCCCTTTGCCGCTCCTCGCGGTAGCCTTTTTTGCGAAGAAATCGAAAAAGTTCCTGGGCCTTGGGCATCGTTGCGTCTATACTTAGCTCTGAATCCGGAACCAATCCTTCACCAGTAGCTTGAAGCGGGTGATCTCGTCCTCGTTCAATGCGCAGCTATGTGCGACGACGTTCCTTATCTTGTTGAATTGCGACAGTATTTGCTGCATAGCTTTCTGGCTCCGCAGCGTGTCTGAAAAATCGACCCAGTTGGCATCAAAAATTGAAATCAATTCGCCGAAATTTGTATAGGAGAGAGGATCCTCTGAGCGGATCGACATGGTTGTGTCCCGCTCATCCCTCTGATTCTTTTCGACCTCGCTCTGCAACCCCTGTGGAACCTGGGTTTTCCACCAACCGGCACCATGCTTCTCGGCAAGTCGCTCGGAGAGGAGGCGGCGTATGGAGTTTTCTAGGGCGTAATAGATGGCATAAAAATCTGCCATCTTCCGCGCCTCCTGCAATATATCGTTCTCGAAGAGCTCCACGTCGACGATTTCTGATTTCTGGACCGTCTTCGCATGTTCGAGCCTTACGCCTGATTCCTCAAGCTTGTGGAGTTCTGACTCAAGCATGAGATTGTGCATCCCGAAAAGCCTCAAATGATCAGTCACGCTCATAATTCCCTCAAAAGGTTCTCGCGCAAACTCTTGAAGATGGCGTTAAAAACTTCTATTTCCGTAGTTGCCGGCAAGTTCAAATTGATGGTGTAGGAAAGGCCCAAACGGTCGCCGATTCCTAGTCCTCGACCCTCCGCTTGGCGGCTGGGGTCTGGTTCGCTCGCTTTGATTGGCTTTTCATCGCTTGTTGACACTGTGTCCCATGTAGCCAGTTTCGCCAACTCTAAAAATGTTCCAGCAATATTGGGAATGTTTTGGTCGTCTTCTGCTACCCCAAGCAGACTCTTAAGCCTCGCCTGTAATTCTTTCTTATCGAGCTTGTACGCATACTCGTTTGCGGCGAATAACACCTTATAGGCTTCCCGCATGCGCTCAGCCATGATCCGACCTGAAAGGGATTCCTCGCGATAGTCCTTGTACTCTGGGGTTGGTACGTTCGCCTGGTCAATAAATCCGAGCCTTTTCAGAAGAGGGATCATTGCGCGAAAGCTCGAGGATTTCAAATCCAGAATCGTATTCAAGTAGTCCTGCGTAAATTTGGGCGGTACCGCCGCCTGCTTGATCTTGGCGAACAGTTTGGGGATACCACCATAACCATTAACGTAGGGCGGATATTCTGGTGATGTAGGCATAACTTGCTTACTCCTTGCTTAGGCATTGTTACAACTGGATATTGATTATAACATATTCGACAGGAAACAATGGAAAATAATCAGCCGGAATAAGCGGCGAGCGATTCCACCATGACCTCGGCTCATGCGCCTGCCGCTCCCTGAAGGCTCATAGATTGTGGATCGAGTTGCATTGCGCGAGAATAGTGAATGCGACGATTAACGGGGTTTTTGCCGATTCAGATTCTCGAATTTCCCGAACTTCTATGGCGAGTTTTGACCTGAAATATTATCTCGACCGGTTTCCAGACGTCTGCAAGCAGAAGTTTGGGCGGACTTACTCGTTCCGGACTCTGGAGAAAAAATTTGAGCCCCTTTGCACAGGCAATCGCTGGCTGGCGGCGAAGGACGTTTTGAACATTTTCGATCCCGCTGCCACGCCTTTTGGGAGGTATTGGCCCCGGCCGAACGAAAAGGAGTTGGACAATGTTCTGAAGAAAGCTCGGCTGGTGCTGGGGCCGCCGCCTGCCGACCCGCGTCCATTGGTTCGCCGCGCCTTGGACGTTCTACAAAGCGCGGGCATTGTTTCTCTTGTTTTGCGCTTCGTGCATCCAGACCGCTTTGGGGTTTTTTCCACTCCCATCATGAATCTGCTTCAGGTGCACCGCCCGCGCACCATTGACCTTTACCTTGCCTACTGCGACGAGCTGCGCCACTGGAAGGAACACTTTCGCCTCGAATCGGTGGCGGAAACGGAGTCGGCGCTTTGGGCCTATCACGAAATGGCAGCGGGCGACCTGAGCGAGGGTTCAACCACTCCCCTGGAATTCAGCGTGGACGTGTGGATCCAGCGCCGACGGGTGGCGCAGGTGCTGCGGCCGTTCCTGCGCAACTATGGTCCATTGGAACTGGCGCGCATTCTGGTGGAGGAAGAACCGAAGCTGGCGGGGAAAATCGCCGGCGAGGAATACGAACGCCTGCTGCGCATCGCGGCGCGCGAGCTTTGCGGCGGCATGAACCTGAACGTGCGCGGGGCCATCGAAATCCTCTTTGACCGCATGGCCGCGGACGGAAATATTTCCATTGGGGACAAGGCTCAGCTCGACAAAGCCTGGAGAATCCGCAACGCCGCCGTTCACGCCGGCCGGCCTCCCGACCCCGAGCAGGTGGAAAATATGATTGACACCATCGAGCGCATCTGCCGGCCGTGGGAGCGGCGGGCGTAGGGAGCGAATCGCTCCCTATCAAGCAGCATCACCTGAGCGGGTACAGAGTTTCACAGAAAGAAGCATTGGGCTATACTTAGGAAGATATGACCACGGCGACGAAGCATCGGTATATTGTGAGCGACAATGAGATTCTGGGAGGCGAGCCGATTGTGATTGGAACGCGGACGCCCGTGAGGTCCATTGTCGAAACGTGGCGGCTCGGTGTATCGGCGGAGGAGATCCCGCAGCGAATGCCACACCTTTCCCTCGCCCAGGTATTTGACGCGCTGAGCTATTACAGCGACCACCGGGATGAAATCAACTCATTCATTGAGCGCAATCGTATTCCCGAGGAGCGCATCGACCCACTGCTGGGAAAACATTGAAGCCGCTCTTTATTGAACTATATTTGGATGAAGACGTCGACGTACTGATTTCTGACTTGGTTCGGGCGCGTGGGTTCAGCGCCTCGACGACGCAAGAAGCAAAACAAGTCGGGAACACCGACGCAGAGCAGTTGGCCTTCGCCGCGAATCAACGCAAAAGTTTGCTGACACATAATCGCGTCCACTTTGAAGTCCTCGCCAGCGAATACTTCGAGGAAAAGAAGACCCACTCCGGGATCATCATCGCGGTGCGACGCAAACCAAAGGAATTGACGCGCCGAATCCTCCTTCTCTTGAATTCCTGCACAGCGGATGAAATCGAAAATCAGGTTAGATACATCTGACCGTGCGCAAGGAACGAGCCGGCACGTGGCGGGCCCCCGTATGCCTCGCTGCAGCGGCCCGTCCCAAATGCGGACACCTTAATTCCACGAGCGGACAGTAGTCTGCCTTAATTGCCCACTATGAGACCGCAACCCTTTTAAAACGTTGCACTTAACCGGTAATGCTATTGGTGACCAAGGTGCTTTAGATCCCTTCTGGTAATTGTGAATCACGGCCTTGGGAAATCGCGATGCTCATTTAATTAGGGGTGGGGCGGAAAACATGCTGCTTGACCTTCGTTACGGCCTGCGTTTGTTGCGCAACAGTCCCGGCTTCACCATCGTCGCAGTGCTGACCTTGGCGCTCGGCATTCGCGCCAACACCGCTATCTTCAGCGTCGTCAATGCCGTCCTGCTGAAGCCGCTGGCGATTTCAAACCCCTCACGTGTCGTCTATCTTCAGGAGCAGTGGAAGGGCATCTATCCCGGCCTCTCGGTCGGGAATTTTGTCGACATCAAGAGCCAAAGCGCGTCTTACACGAACCTTTGTGCCTCAAGTGACGCCGGCTTCAATCTGGCCACGCCGGACGCTCCCGAGCGTGTGCAAGGTGAGTACGCGACGTCGGATTACTTCGCCACCTTCGGCGTGCAACCGCTCGCCGGGCGCGTTTATACCGCCGATGAGGATGCTCCCGGACGCGCTCATGTGGTGGTGATCAGCGAGCGATTGTGGCGGAAGCACCTGCAAGGCGACCCCTCTGCGCTCGGCCAGCAACTGAAGATCAACGGTGTGGATTATACCGTCATCGGCGTCATGCCAAACTCCTTCGACCCGTACCTGCTGAAGGACGAGGTCTGGCTTCCGGAGGCTTTCACGCCACGGCAAATCGCCGACCACGACGATCATTATCTGACCGTGGCGGGCCGGCTGAAGCCGGGCGTGACGCTCGGCCAGGCGACGGCGGAGCTGAACCTGATTGCCCGACGATTGCAGAAGCAATTCCCGCTGGATGACGAGGATCGCGGCTACCGCGCCACCCCGCTCTCAACCGCATTGCTGGGCGAGCAGCAGCCCGCTCTCCGCATGCTGCTGTTCGCCGTGGGATTCGTGCTGCTGATTGCCTGCGCCAACATCGCCAATCTGCAACTGGCGCGGGCGCGCGGGCGGCAGAAGGAAATCGCCGTGCGGGCAGCGCTGGGGGCCTCCCCGCGGCGCATCGTGCGGCAACTTTTGGCGGAAAGCCTGGTGCTGGGAATCGCCAGTGGAGCGGTGGGCGTTCTCATCGCCTATTGGGGCGTGTCGTGGATCGTGGCTTATGGGCCGGCTCGCGTGCCGCGCCTCGGTCAGTCTACGGTTGATCCCAGGACATTGGAATTTGCCTGCGCGGTGACCCTGTTCTCCAGTTTTCTTTTTGGACTTGCTCCCGCGCTGCGCTCGGCCACCACCCGCCTGAGTGAAGCGTTCGCGGAAAGCGGTGCTACCGCTCGCGGCAGCCGTGACCCGATTCGCGCGGGGCTGGTGGTTGGAGAAGTCGCGCTCGCGCTGATGCTCATGGCTGGAGCGGGGCTGCTGATTCGCAGTGCGCTCGCGGTTTCCCACCTTGACCCGGGCTTCGACGCCTCAGACCTGATCGTGGGCCGCGTGGGCCTTCCGGAGGTCGCCTACCACGATCCTGCCGTGGCGCGGCAAACCTTCGAGCGCATGATTCAGGCGGCGGCAGCCCTTTCTGGTGCGGAGTCGGCGGGAGTGGTTTCGCGCGCGCCGCTGGCGGGCGGGTGGAGCAGCAACGGCCTGATTCCGGAAGGCGAGCCCATCGACATCACCAACGCTGTGAATTCCCAACTGCAGATTGTCTCACCCAGCTATCTCTCCACGGCGCGCATCCCGCTGAAGGCCGGGCGCGAGTTCACGGAGCTCGATACGCGCGATAAAGCGCTGGTGGCCATCATCAATGAAACTCTGGCCCGAACCATGTGGCCGGGCGAGAACCCCATCGGCAAGCGCTTCGCGTGCTGCGAGAATGGACCCAAGGGCCGCCTGGATCCCGTGTGGCACGAAGTCGTGGGCGTGGTGGGCGATGTGCGCGCCTGGGGCTTGGACCGCCAGGTTCAGCCACAGTTTTATCTTCCCATGGCGCAGATGCCTCCGGCGTCGTGGGACTGGATCGGTCGAACCATGGACCTGGTGGTTCGCACGCACGGCGGAGTGTTCCCCGCCGGCGATTTAAGGACCACTGTGGCGTCCATCGCTCCTGGCGTACCGGTCTACAACCTTTCCACCGAGCGGGAGAAAATCTCAAGCACGCTCGAGGAGTCGCATTTCGATACTTTCCTGCTTTCCGTCTTCGCCGCGCTGGCGCTGGTGCTTTCGTCGGTGGGAATTTACGGCGTCCTATCGTACGTGGTGGCGCAGCGCACGCGGCACATCGGGATTCGCATGGCTCTGGGCGCAACACCCGGGAAGATTCTGGGAGATGTTCTTGCCTACGGCATGCGCCTGGCCGGCATTGGACTGGCGCTCGGCCTTATTGGAGCGGCGCTGAGTACGCGATTGCTCTCCTCATTGCTCTATGGAGTCAAGCCGATCGACCCGCTGACGTTTGTGGCTATTCCCCTGCTGTTGGTTGCCGTCGCACTGCTTGCCTGCTACGTTCCCGCCCGCCGCGCAACCAAAGTCGATCCCATGGTCGCGCTGCGGTATGAATAGTTCAGCGGTTGTCGATGAATAATCGATTTCATCTTCGGGCTTTAGCCCCTGAGGCTGCATTACTTCAGGGCCTAAAGGCCCGCCTCGTCGCGGCATCCATAGCGGCGGGGCTGAAGCCCCGCCCTTCCGGGAGTACTTAAATCACGGCAATTAATGCAATCAAGCTCTGGCGGTGCCGTGCCTATGCGGGGAACTTCTGCGCAAATGCGATGCGCTTCTGAATTGACGGGTGGCTGTGGAAGATGAATTCGATCCAGGGATGGGGCTGGCGCTCCGCGAGGTTGAGCTCGGCGAGCTTTTCCATGCTGGAGACGAACGGGGCCCGCGATGGAATGGCCCGGAGCGCGTAGGCGTCCGCCTGGCGCTCCATCGCCCGCGAATATGAATTCACTGCGGGCAGAATCAGCAGGGAAAGAACCGTGGTGACCAGCGCCAGCAGCGGAAGATTGGCGAAATCCGCCGCGCCTTGAAACCCGAAATGAGGGCCGAGCAACTCGAGCGCTCGACGAATTAAATAAAATCCCAGAAAAGTAGCAACGCCCTGGAGCGTGATCATCTGCAAAATATGCCGGTGCACGTGGTGGCCTAATTCGTGCGCCAGCACCGCTTCAATTTCGTCCTCTTGAAACTGCGCGAGGAGCGTATCCGACAGCACAATTCGCCGGGTATTGCCAAGGCCCATCAGCGCGGCGTTGGCCTTCTTGCTCTTCTCGCTGAGCTTCCATTCAAACACACCTCGCACTCGCGTGCCGGCGCGCCGCGAGAGCGCCAGCAATCGCTCCACGAGAGCGGAATTTTCAAGCGGTCTGAACTTGAAGAAAATGGGAAGAATTATCACGGGGGCGAGGTTGGCAAGCAGCACGAAAAATCCCATGAAAACGACCGCGCACACGACCCACCAACTCTGTGGCCAGTAGCGAATCGCGGCGTAGAGGAATTCCATCGCCAGCACGCCCAGCGTGCCGCCCACCGCCAGTCCCTTTACTTGATCCAGTGCCCAGCCCACAAGCGTTTGGTTTGAAAGTTCATATCGGTGTTCCAGCCAGTAGCCGCGAAGAAAATCGAAGGGCAGACCCGCCAATTGGGTAATGAGTCCGAACAGGAAAAGATAAATCAGCAAAGCGAGCCAGGGGCGCAGTGTGTAATGCATAGCAAGCCTGCGCAGCACGATGGTCCAGCCGGTAAAAAGGAGAACGAGAAGAAGAGCGAGATCCAGCAGGTAGCCCGCCACACTCAGAATCCGGCCGGTTTTATGATAGTTTTTGGCTCTTGCGGGATCTTCCATGACTATGTGATGCTCGCGCTCGCCACGCAGGTCCGCGCTATTTCTTTGCGACGCTCGTCATCTCTCCCAGCAGCGCCTTGACTTGCTCCCGCGTTGGGGCCTCGGAGTAAAGGCGCAGGAGATTCTCTGTTCCCGAGGCGCGGACCATCAGCCAGGCGGAATCACCGAAGCGCATCTTGGCGCCGTCCAAGTCGTCAACCGCTGTCACGGTCATTCCCGCGACCTTCTTGAATTTTCCCTGCGCCACTTGCTTCACCAGATGCTGCGCTTTGGAGAGTTCCACTTCCAGATCGACGCGCTCATAAAAGTGCGGCCCAAATTCGTGGCTCAAATCCTCCACCAATTCGCCCAAGGTCTTTTTCTTCTCTGCCATCATCTCGGCAAGCAACAGCGAGTTCAGGATGCCGTCGCGCTCCGGCAGATGGCTCGTGATGCCGATGCCTCCACTTTCCTCGCCGCCAATCAGGATGTCGCGCGTCAGCATCAGCTCGCAGATGTATTTGAACCCGATGGGAGTAACGTGTAGAGGCAGGCGGTGTTTCGCCGCCAGCTTGTCCACCATCTGAGTGGTGGAAAACGTCTTCACCACTTCGCCGCGCAGGCCCAGGTCCTCGGTCAGGTGCTGGAGCAGGATGGAGAAAATTTTGTGCGAATCAATGAAAGCCCCGGTGCGGTCGATCGCGCCGATGCGGTCCGCGTCGCCATCGGTGGCAAAGCCCGCGTCGAAGCTGCCCTCTGTAACCACGCGCCGCAACCCTACCACGTGCGGCTCGATAGGCTCGGGATTCATACCTGGGAAAAGCGGGTTGTGCTCGGAGTGAATTTCGCGGTAGGGAATTCCCGCCTCGTCAAACAAGCGCGCGATGCAGCCGCGTCCCGAACCGTACATCGGATCGATCGCAAATTTCTGGCCGGAGGAGCGGATCAGGTCGAGCTTCACCATCTGCTTCAGCCGGTCAAGATACGGAGTCGTGAGGTCAACGGTCTCGACCGGCGCAGGCTTGCGTTTGCGCGCGCTTTTGCGATCGAGCCGGTGCAGGTGGACTTCGATCCGGCGAATAATCCCCGGCGCCGCCGAGCCGCCGTAGGACGCTTTGAATTTGATGCCATTCCAGCGGTAGGGATTGTGGCTGGCGGTAATCATCACCGCGCCCGCGGCCTTGCGCGTGGTCACCGCGTAGCTCACCGCCGGCGTGGGCGTTCCGGCTTCCGCGAGCCAAACGGGAATTCCCGCGTTGGAAATCACTTCCGCGGCAGCGCGCGCAAACTCCGCGGAAAGGAATCGCATGTCGTATCCGATGATTAAGCCGTGCGTGGGTTCGCTTTCTTCGCGAACGTAACCTGCAATGGCCGCCGCCACGCGGCGCACGTTGGGGAAGGTGAAATCTTCTCCAATCACGCCTCGCCAGCCGTCAGTTCCGAATTTGATTTTGTCCATCATCCTTCTACAAAAAGGCTGAAGGATGAAGGGTGAAGGATGAAATTCCGTGGTCCGTCTTCATTCGTCGCTCTGTCGGACCTGGTTTTCCAGACAGCATTGAATTCATCCTTCAGCCTTCACACATTGTCACAGCAGCTCATGTATACCCGCTTTCTCGAGCGCCTGAACCGCCTTGCCGACGTCCTGCGAGCGGTCGCGCGGGCAAACCAGCAGCGCGTCATCGGTTTCCACGATCACCAGGTTTTGAACCCCAACCGTCACCACGAAGCTGCGCTGTGCCACCACCATATTGCCGTGCGAATCGAGACTCAAGCTGTGCTGCGGTCGAACATTGGCCTCAGAATCTTTGGCCGAAAGATCGTACACCACCGCCCAACTGCCCACGTCGTTCCAGCCGATGTCAGCGGCGACGGCGTGAATGTTGGATATTTTCTCCATGATGGCGAAGTCGATCGAAATCTTTTCGAATCGCGGGAACAGGCGGCGAAAATTCTTTGCCGAACGCACGCCGCCGGCCTTGGCAAGTTCATTCAGTTGTCGCGCCATGCGCGGTTGGTGCTTCCCGAAATTTTCCAGCAAGGTGGTAGCCCGCCAAATGAACATGCAACCGTTCCACAGATATCGCCCTGAAGCGACGTACCGGCGAGCGACGGCGAGAGGCGGTTTCTCTGTGAACTTCTTCACTGAATAAATGTTCTGGCCGGCGATTCGAGCCTCACGGGAGCCAAGCCGCACGTAGCCAAAACCGGTGTCGGGCCGGGTGGGTTTGAGGCCGATCACCACCGACCTTCCGTCCTGGTCCGCGAATTCACATCCCGCGCGCAATACGCGGAGGAATTCGGCAGGCTTGGCGATGGTCTGGTCTGCGGGCAGGGCCACCATCAGGCCGTTGGGGTCACGGCGCAGAATTTCGTGTGCGGCCACTCCCAACGTGGGTGCGTTGTTGCGGGAGGCGGGCTCCGCCACGACCTGCTCGCGCGGAATCTGCGGGAGGCGCCGGCACACTTCGCCGCGGATCAGCTCGCTGGTATAGATATAAATCCGCTCGCGAGGAATGAGGGGGAGGAGGCGGGCCACCGCCTGCTCCAGAAGCGTTCCGTGGCCGAAGAGTTGCAGCAACTGCTTGGGATGACGGCGCCGGCTGAGCGGCCAGAAGCGTGTTCCTCTGCCACCGGCCATTATTACGGCATAAGTGTGCGAGTTAAAAGATGTTCTCACCATGCAATTTTACTCGAATACAACCTGGCGGATGATCTCCGCGGCGATTCCTCGCTTCTTCAGCGGCTCTCGAAAATCCCGTTCGACGTCCGGGACATAAAATTTCAAGAGCCGGGTGTCAGTTCCCGGCGCGAGGCGGTAGAGGCCGGCGGAGGGAGGAATCAGCCAGGTTTCACCGCGGCGATAGGCGAGCCAACCCGACTCATTCTCAATCCGTCCCTCGCCTTCGAGAATGGAAAGGACTTCAATCCTTTGCGGCGAGCTGCGGAAGTTCGCCTTATGTCGAACCTTCAGCTCTTCTAGCGCGAAGTAGCGGCTGGCGAGCACAAATCGCCGTGCGCCATATTTTTCCGGCAAGTCGATTCGCGGCAAGTCGCGCATGGGCGGAAGCTCGGGACGCATGACGTCCATCCCTTTATCAAGATGCAGCGGGCGCGGCTTGCCGTCGAGCCCCATCCGCCCGAAATCGTCCAGGCGGTAAGTCAAATCTGAATTCTCCTCGACCTCGAAAAGCACCAGCCCGGGTCCAAGGGCATGGATGATTCCGGGAGGAAGGAATGTTGCCTCCTCAGGCTCCGGGCGGAAGGTTTGCAGCAATTCGCGCGAGGTTCCACTTTTGAATGCAGGCGGCAACTGGTGCTTGGTCACTCCGGGCTTAAGTCCCAGCAGGATTGTCGCGTCGGCCTCCGCCTTCAGGAAATACCACATCTCGCACTTGCCCAGGCTGCCCGCATCGTGCACTGCCGCGTAGGCGTCATCAGGATGAACCTGCACAGAGAGCCAGTCGCTGGTAAAAATGTATTTGGCGAGAAGCGGGAAGCGGCGGCAGGGCCAGGAACTCCCGTGCAAATCGGGACCGTATTTTTCGGAAGCTTCGGCGAGCGTCATCCCTGCCGCCGGACCGTTTAGGAAGCGCGAAGTGTCATCAGTAATCCATACTTCGCCGATGCGCTCGCCGGAGGCCTTTTGGGCAATCTTCGGGCGGGTCTCGGCGGGGGCAAAAAGTGGAGCGAGATCCTGGCGCCCCCAGATTTTTGGTTTGTAGATGTTGGAAATTTGCACGGGACCGCTGAAGGTGGGCATAGTCACGATTAAGATCGGGGGTGAGCTGCCGAAGGACGCCCCTGCCAGGATTTGGCCGGCTCATCACTCGGCACTTCTTCCTTGCCAATTAGCCGGGCAGTTTGGCGAAAAAGGCCGCCATTCGCTTCAAACCTTCGTCAATCAGCTCCTGGGAAGTCGCATACGAAATCCGCACGTGCTGCTGGGTTCCGAATGCGGGGCCGGGCACCACAGCCACGTGCGCGTCCTCCAGAAGTTTCTCCGCCAGGAGGGTGGTGTCCGCCAGGCCGTCGCGATTCAAATAGGCCGAAATATTGGGATAGGCATAGAAAGCGCCCTGCGGCAGAGTGCACTGAGCCCTCGGAATGGCGCGCAAGCCGGCCACAATGCGCTCGCGACGGTGATGGTACTCTTTCAGCATGGCGCGCACGGAATCCTGCGAGGCGCGCAGCGCTTCCACGGCGGCTTTCTGCGCAATCGACGTGGGATTCGAGGTCGAGTGGCTCTGGAGCTTCAACATATTACCCAGCAATTTGTGCGAGCCCAGCGCAAATCCCACGCGCCATCCCGTCATGGCATAGGTCTTGGAAAGCGAGCCGGCAATCACCAGGTGCTCGCGATCATCCGTGCTGCCCAGAGAAAACGGCAAATCGTCATAGAGAAAATGGCAATAGCATTCGTCCGAGAGCAGCAGCACCTTGTGGCGCTTTGCCACTTCCAGGAGCTTTTCCATTTCCTCGCGCCGCATCACCGACCCCGTCGGATTGCTCGGCGAATTGATGATGATCATGCGCGTTCGCGGCGTAATGGCCGCTTCCACCGCGTCGGCGCGAATGGCAAAATTTTCCTCCTCCTTGGTTTCAAGGAGAACCGCCTTGCCGCCCGCGTAGTGAATGATGTCGAGGTAGGAGACCCAGTAGGGGACGGGCAGAACCACTTCCTCACCGTGATTGATTGTGGCGACAACGGCCTCGAAGATGGCCTGCTTGCCTCCCACCGTTACCAGGCACTCTTCCACGGAGTAGTGGGAGCCGAAATCCTTGGAATGCCGGTCGACAATGGCCTCTTTCAGCTCACGCGTGCCGCCAGTGGGCGTGTACTTGGTGAAGTTATCGTGCAGAGCGCGCACGGCGGCCTGCTTGATGTGCTCTGGCGTAGGGAAGTCGGGCTCACCGGCGCCGAAGTCCACCAAGTTGGCGCCCGCGGCGCGCAATTTCTCCGCCTTGGCTACCACCGCGGCAGTTGAGGAAACGGTTATTCGCGAGATTCGTTCGGAGAATTGCATTTGGATTCCTGTTTGTAGGGCCGAACGGCGTTTGGCCTTGGGCGAGCGCCGCTCGCCCCTACATAGGTTATTAGGATTTGTCTTGAAAAACCTTTTGGTGAAGCCGTTCCTCCACCATGGCCGGGACTAATCCGGTCACCGAGCCTCCGTGATGGAATATCTCCCGCACCAGACGCGAACTGACGTATGTGTAGGCGAGCGCCGGCATCAGAAACACCGTTTCCAGATCGGGTGCGAGTTTGCGATTCATCAGGGCCATTTGCAGCTCGTACTCGTAATCGGTGAAGGCGCGAATTCCCCGTAAAAGCACGTGCGCCTTCTTCTGCCGCGCGTAATCCACCAGCAAGCCGCTGAAGGTATCCACCGTTACGTTGGGAATGCCGCGAGTCGCCTCGCGAAGCATGTCCACGCGTTCATCGACCGTGAAGAGCGGGTCCTTCTCCAAGTTCGTCAACACCGCGACAATCAGCCGATTGAAAAGCTGGCTGCCCCGCTCCACCAAGTCGAGGTGGCCGTTCGTAATCGGATCGAATGATCCGGGATAGATCGCCAGTATCTCAGCCATGTATTGCGAAAGAGAGTGCCCCGTCCGCGCACAGCCTTTCAATTCATTCTAGCTTCCGAGCGCGAAAATTGTAAACGGTATTCTGGGCAGAGTATAATCTCAGTGGGCGGGGATGTGGTTGGCCCACCGCGGATGAGCTTTACGGCGGAATAACCCAATGGAACTCCTGGCGCTCGTCTTACTCGTCGTGGTGCCGATAGCCGGGTGGTGGTACGCACGAGCAAACGCACCTCGCCACACTTGGCTGGTTGCGGGGGTCGCTCTCGGATTGGTGATATCGCCCGTCAGCCTGGGGCTATACTCAACCTACTTTTTCGGTCCACTCGGTTTTCCCACAGGAATGCTCGGCCTAGTTTCCTCACTTTTCCACGGCCCGCCCGGATATCAATTTGCGCTGTGGCTGGGCGTCGTCCCGCCGAATAAAGTCGTATCCGGCCTGGGCAACGTTTACATCGAGCTGTTGAATGGCGTTTTGTGGGCGGCGGTTTATGGCATCGTCGGTTCTATTATTGATTGGGCCCGTCTTGTGCTGTCTCGAAAGGTTTAACGTGGGTTCTTCGAATGAAACCAGAGCCCACGGCACAGATATCGTGCCGTGGCTACCCACTACCCACTCGCGGGCAACGTCAGAAACCGATGCGCAGGGCAATCGCCAGCGCCAGGCCGCCCGCGAAACTGGTGCCGGCGAAATTGACGATGCCGTTGGTCACCCGGCCGCGCCGTTCGAGCGTCGCGCCCAGCACGCTGTCGAGAAGATTACCGGTCACGGCGGCAGAGAGTGTTATGACGAATCCCGCGCGCCCGCACAGGCCCAGCGCAAAGGCGAGAGCTACAATCAGCGCCGAACCCAGCACGCCCGCGACGGTCCCACTCATACTTACGCCCCCATCTTCACCAGCCGCCACGGGTTGAAAGCTGGTAATCAGGTAGGCGCGGTCGGAAATCCATTTGCCGATTTCGCTTGAGACCGTGTCGCCTGCGGCCTCCGCAAATGCCGCGATCAAAGCCATCAGAAAAGCACTTTCGTGACGCGTGGTAATGACCAGAAGCGAAAAAAATGCGCCGGCCAGGCAGTTGGCTGCGGCTTCCCGCCAGCTTCGCGCGCCCCCGCGTTTCTCCGCGACGCCTTTCGCCGCCTTGCGGGCATAACCGAGCCGGGTGGTCGCCGAGCCGATGACGAAAAAAGCCAGCATCAGGAGAAAGCTCTTGTACCCCCAGCCGAGATAAACCGCCACGCCCAACAGGAATCCCACAGCCGCGCCCGACGGGTTCACCATCTTGAGCCCTAACGCCAGCGCGGCCAGCACAAGATTGACGGCCACGGCCAGAACGATACGCCGCCCGAGATAAGGCAAGTTGCCGTCCAGCGCGCGGCGCTCGACGAGAGCCAGGCAGAATATGAATGCGCCGGACACCAGCGGAACCGTGGCGTTGTCATCGAGACGAATAGGGAGGGACTCGACCACGGCGCCGACAATCGCGCCGGCCACACAAATTCTCAGGGCAATCTCGGGAGCGATCGCCGGACCTACCCAGCGCGTCAGAACGTAAGCGCCCGCTGTGCCCACCACCACGAATGACAGGAAGCCAGAAAATGTTTTGGCTCGATTCCAGGGAAGCACGGGTCCGCGCAACGCGCCACCCGCCAGGCTCGCCGTGCCGTCACCCAAAGCCATAATGGCCCAGCCCGCGGCAGCAATAAACATCTCGTGGCGATATAAGAGGATGAGCGTCAGGACCGAAATGGGATAAATGATGATGCCGGTCCACACACCGGCGTCAGGCGCGTTCACGGGGCTCTTCCTGAGATCGGCCCCCATGCGCGGCAGGACTACGACATTAAAAAGCAGCGCCAGCAGCGCGCATCCCGCGGCCTGCTGCCAAGTGAGATATGGAAGCAGGAACGCGAAGATCAGCATCGACATGTGCACGATCTTGCGCGTGGAGAGCAGCGGCGCGCGCGGCGGCGCAACAGTTGAGCTGATTTCTGTCATAAGCCTCGGTTTCCGCTGAATCTAACGGACTCGGAAAGCGGATCTTCTAGCTTTTGGGTGCGTTAATTAAGTGCGATAGTTCGTAGTCGTGGAAGGGCGGGGCTTCAGCCCCGCCGCTACGGAGAGCACAGTGGAAGGGCCTTTAGGCCCTGAAGTAAGGTCACTTCAGGGGCTAAAGCCCCCACAAAACTGGCCGGCTCCCGGCAGCGGGGCTGAAGCCCCGCCCTTCCATCACCGCGCGAATGAGAATGCTCATTTCTGCAAGCCTGTACCAGTTCATTCCGAAATCGCGGGCGGTGTTATTCCCCTGAGCGCCTTCTGCAAGCCTTCTTCCAGCGGTACAACGCGATATCCCAGGTCGCGAACTGCCTTGGCGCTGGAGTAGACCCAATCATGCTTGAAAATCTCGACCACGCCGGGAGTAAGCTGCGGCGTGTGCTGGGACCAGCGGGCGCGCGCCAGTTCCATTGTGCCGGCGAGTTTCCCCATGGCAAAAGGAAGATGCCGCACCTTGCTTCGAACCTTGGTGAAATCCGCGAGCAGCCGGAAAAAATCGTTCAGTGAGCGATTGTCACCGGCCAGCAGGTATTCTTCCCCCGGTTGGCCTTTTTCGAGCGCGGCCAGGTGCGCAGCGGCGACTTCGGGCAGAAACGCGAAGCTCCAGCGCTGCTCTCCCGAGCCCAGCAAGCCCGGAAATTTTCCGGCGAGGTACTGGTCGATCATTCCACCCATCAGGTTGCCCTCGGTTCGGGGCCCAGGGCCGTAGATGACTCCGGGGAAGGTGGTGATCACGGGAAAGCGGCGCTGCGCTTCGGCTCGTAGCCATTCGAGCGCGCGCGCCTTCGATTCCTCGTAGGCGTCGGAAAACGGTCCCGCGTGTCGCAGCCCTTCGGCGGCGTTCACATCCGCGGAGGGGCCGAGCGCGATGAATGAAGAGGTGTACACCACCTTCTTCACACCCGCTTGTTCAGCGGCTTCCAGCAGAGTCCTCAAGCCATCCACA
>JASHSC010000232.1 GCA_030036915.1 Terriglobia bacterium | reverse complement strand
TATCCCCGGCCTAGGGGCAGCGTGTTAAATCAATTGTTTTTATGGGTAGGATAAGTTTACTGAATAGCCCCATTTGTAGGAATCCACATGGTGCACGCCAGTTGAACCAAGTTGGCTCGGGGGGAGACCGGATTAAGCATCAACCACGGGTGCCAATATTCTGCCATCGAAGATGACATTGTCGCGGCATGTGACGACATTTCGGCATTTTCTGAGAGGCCGAGCACCTCTTTAGCCACTCTAATATCTATATAATATTGAAAATAATATAGTTATACATCTCGTTCAACCCCACTGGGTTGGCCCATGGCTTGCCTTAGCTAGCGGTTACGGGAGATTGCCATTATGCTTAGGATATCCACTGTCCCCCAAGGTGAACAGGTCACAATTAAGCTGGAAGGAAAAATTTCAGGGCCTTGGGTGAAAGAATTGTCAAATTACTGGCAACAATCAAAAGAGTCGTTTGGAAACAAGATGGTCGCGCTGGATTTATCGGGCGTGAATTTCGTAGATCCGGCCGGGAAGAAACTTCTTTGCATGATTTCCAGCGAGGGAGCGCAACTGGCCGGTTCGGGTCTCGTGCCGAAGGCACTGATCGAAGAAATCTGCGCAGACGGTGCCGGCGCAAAACCCTCGAATGCACTTGGCTCAAAACAAAAAACAGCTCACTTGATCGTGCTGCTTGTGCTGGCTTTATTTTCTGCCGCGTCATCACGGGCGCAAGAGACCGCACCTTTGCGATTGACTCTTCGTGATGCCGTCGCAACGGCCCTCAAGGAAAATCCGCAGGTGCAAATCGCTACCCTGAATTTCGCTGAGAGCGAGGAAGGCAATTCCATCGCGCGCTCGGCGCTGCTCCCGCAAGCTGATGTGGAGGTTGTTGACCGTGCGACTCGGTTCAACCTTTACGCGGAATTTGGAAGCAAATTTCCCGGAATTCCGGAGCACGCCGGGCCCTTCCAGTTTTTCCAGGCGGGTCCAAGCGTGAGCATGCCTCTTCTCGACTTGACCTTGTGGCGGCGCTGGCAGGCGGCTCATGAGGGGGTAAACGCCAGCCAGGCCGACGAGTCCGCGGTTCACGAGCAAGTGGTGCTGCTCGTCGTTTCCCAGTATTTATCGGGAATGCGCGCCGATGCGGCGGTAAAAGCGGCACAATCGCGAGTGGACCTGGCGCAGGCGCTCTATGACCAAGCCAGCGATTTGCAAAAGCACGGCGTGGGCACGGGAATCGACACCTTGCGGGCGAACGTGGAGTTGCAAAACGAAAAGCAACGCCTGCTGGAAGCGCAGACGCAACAGAAGGTTGCGCTTTATGGCTTGGCGCGTCTCCTCAATTTGGATCCGCATCGCGAAATTGAACTGGCGGATTCCCCCGGCTTCTATGAAACGCCGGAGATCAATACAGCCGAGAGCATTGACCAGGCGTACGAGGCTCGGCCTGAAATGAAAACGCTTCTGGCTCGTGTGCACGCAGCAGATCTCGCCCGTCGCGGCGAGAGCGAGTCACGCCTTCCTACCATGAGCTTCTACGGCACGTGGGGGGAACAGGGATTATCAGCTCCCAGCGCGATTCCAGCCTACATTTATCAAGTCACGGTGGACGTTCCCCTCTTTACGGGGGGGCGAATTCGCGCCGACATTGCCAAGGACGATCTCGAGATTAAGAAGCTCAATGCGCAGGAAGCCGACCTTCGCAACCAAATTGCCCTGGAAGTCAAAACGTCGGAGGCTCAACTCGATGCGGCGCGGCATGAAGTGGACGTGGCTAACCTCGGAATGAATCTTGCCCACGAGGAAGTCTCCCAGGCGCGCGATCGCTTTCAGGCGGGAGTGGCCAACAACATTGAGGTTGTGAGCGCGCAAGACGCACTGGCACGCGCCAATGACAATCAAATTGAGGCGCTCTACCGCTACAACCAATCTCGAGCTGATTTTTCGCGAGCGGTCGGTCAAATCGAAAGTCTTTATACCAAATAGCAACAGGCCAGCGCCCGGCCAAGCGTGGCGCTACAAGTTAAACAAAGGTGCAAAACATGCCGACTACAGATCCAAACCTTGATGAGCTGGAAAAAGAACTCAGCCGCGAAGTGCCACAAAGCCTCGCCGTAGAGGAAAAGGCCCCTTCGCGATGGGCCGACCCCAAGGTCCGGGGAGCGGTCATCGGTGCGGCGGCCGTGCTGGCGATCGCCGTGGTGGGATTGCTGGCTTATTACCACAACCGCGTTTCCACTGACGACGCGCAAGTGGACGGGCACGTGGTGCCGATCGCCAGCAAGATTTATGGAACCGTGGCGGACGTGCTGATTAAAGACAATCAGCAGGTCAAAGCCGGCCAGGTGCTGATTCGCATTGACCCACGCGACTACCAGGCTCGCGTGGACCAAGCCAAGGCGGCGCTTGCCCTCGCCGAGGCGCAGGCCCGCGCGGCAGGTGTGGGAATTCCCCTGACGCAGGAGACCACGGATAGCAGCACCTCCAGCGCCGACGCCGAGCTCGCCTCCGCCCAGGCCAATTATGACAAGGCGAGGTTCACCTATGAGAGAGACTCCACGGCGGACCTGGAGTACGCGCGCGACAACGTGGCCGCCGCTCAGGCCGACAACGATCGCGCCCAGGCGGACCTGACGCGCATGAAGCCTTTGGTGGAAAAGAGTGAAATTTCGCAACAGCAATACGACTCATATCTAGCCGCCGCCCGCGTGGCCGAAAGCCAGTTGAAGGCCGCAAACGAGAAGCTGAATTCCGCGCAGAAGGGCGCGGACATCGCTCGCCAGTCCATGCTGGGGGCGAAGGCGCAGGTGGACCAGGCGCGCGCGCTGGTGGCGCAGGCGGTGGCGAATCACAAACAGGTGAGCATTCACGAAGCGGATCAAGCATCGGCAGAGGCTGCGGTGGCCAAGGCCCGCGCGGACGTGGAAGCGGCGGAGCTGGACTTGAGCTACGCCACGATTGTGGCTCCCAGTGACGGCGTGGTAACACGAAAGTCAGTGGAAGTCGGCCAGATCATCCAGCCCGGGCAGGGACTTTTCACCCTGATTCCCTTGAATGACGTCTGGGTGACGGCGAACTTCAAGGAGACACAGCTTGCCAAAGTGCACCCTGGCCAGAAGGCGGAGATTGACGTCGACATGTACGGGGAGACCGTCACCGGCTATGTGGATTCCATTTCCAGCGCCACGGGAGCGCGCCTCAGCCTGTTGCCGCCCGAAAACGCCACCGGAAACTACGTGAAAGTGGTGCAGAGAATTCCAGTGAAAATTCTCCTGAACCAGGATTCGTCTCGCAAAGCAATTCTGCGCCCCGGAATGAACGTGGAGGCCACGATCATTACCAAGTAATAGCATCGAGTTCCTCCATGAATGGTCAATTGAAAAGAGATTGGGAAGATGCAGCGACGAACCCGTGGTTGATCGCCCTCACGGTGATGCTGGCGACGTTCCTGGAGGTTTTGGACACCAGCGTTGCCAACGTGTCACTGCCGCACATTGCGGGCGACCTTTCCGCCGGAGTGGATGAAAGCACGTGGGTCCTGACGTCCTACCTGGTTTCAAACGCCATCATTCTCCCGCTTACCGGCTGGCTGTCATCACTTTTCGGGCGCAAACGCTTTTTCATGGTTTGCGTGGGCATCTTCACGGTGTGCTCGTTCCTGTGCGGAATCGCTCCCAGCCTGGGTCTGCTGGTTCTGTTTCGCGTATTGCAGGGCGCGGGCGGCGGAGCTCTACAGCCGATTTCGCAGGCAATCCTGGTGGAGAGTTTTCCCAAGGAAAAGCACGGCATGGCCATGGCGATTTACGGAATGGGCGTGGTGGTGGCGCCCATCATCGGCCCCACGCTGGGCGGCTGGATTACCGACAACTACTCCTGGCGCTGGATTTTCTTCATCAACATTCCGGTGGGTGTGATTTCCATCATCATGACCGCGCTTCTGATTTTTGACCCGCCGTATCTGATCCGCAAGAATCTGCGCACACTGAAGATCGACTACATCGGCCTTGGACTGCTGAGTGTGGGGCTGGGCTTTATGCAGGTTGTGCTCGATAAGGGCGAGCGTGAGGACTGGTTCGGCTCGAACTTCATCATCGCCTGCGCCATAATCGGCGGCATCGGACTGATCGGCGGCTTTATCTGGGAGCTGACGCGCGAAGATCCGGTGGTGGACTTCCACCTGCTGAAAGACCGCAACTTTCTGCTGGCTTCGTTCACCATGTTCATGATGGGGTTTGTGCTCTACGGCACCACTGTGCTGCTGCCGCTGATGCTGCAAACGCTGATGGGTTACACGGCCTTGTGGGCCGGGTTGGTGCTCTCACCGGGAAGCCTGTTCACTCTCATCGCCCTGCCGTTTGTGGGACGACTGATGCAGAAATTTGAGGCCCGATGGCTGGTGGCGTTCGGACTTTTCATGACGGGCCTTTCCCTGCTGCACATGTCGGGCTTCAACCTGCAGCTCGATTTCTGGACGGCCGTGCGCGCCTGGACGTTCTCCCGCATCGGTATGGCGTTCCTGTTTATCCCCATCAACGTGATGGCGTTTTATTTTATTCCCAAGGAAAAGATGAACAACGCCACGGGCATCATCAACCTGGCAAGGAATATGGGAGGCAGCGTGGGAATCGCCAACGTGGCCACGCTGCTCGCACGCCGCGCCCAGGTGCACCAGGCCATGCTGGTGGCGCACCTGACGCCTTATGATATGTCCTTCCAAAACGCCCTGCAGGGTGCGCAGCAGACGCTCATGACGCAAGGCTCGGCGCCCATGGTTGCGCACGCGCAGGCGCAGGGAATGCTCTACGCCAATCTGGTCCGCCAGGCGAATATGCTGGCGTACGTGGATGCCTACTGGCTGCTCGGCTGGACGTTCATCGCCATGATCCCGCTGATGTTCTTCATGAAGAGCGTCAAGCCAAGGAAGGGCGCGTCCGTGGCGGCGCATTGAAGATGGTCATCATCCGATGTCAACACAGAAGTTGAGGGCGATCTCCGCCGCCGATCCCTTGGTGCCGTCGGGAAAGAA
>JASHSC010000231.1 GCA_030036915.1 Terriglobia bacterium | reverse complement strand
CTCGTAGAGCGCCGCTACAGATTTGCTATCGCTGCGCGAGAATTTCCGCCAGGTGCATAGTCTTCAAGGCCGATCCCTGCCGGTGAATCAGGCCGGCAATATGCATCAGGCAGCCTCCATCGGCGGCTACGAGGTATTCCGCGCCTGTCTCCGTCGCGGCGCGAATTTTATCCTGGCCCATGGGCACGGATACTTCGGGAAATTTTACGGAGAACGTCCCGCCGAATCCGCAGCAGAGCTTGTAATCCTGCATCTCCACCAGATCGATGCCTTGCACATTGCGTAGAAGTTTGCGCGGCGCGTCATCAATCCCCAACTCGCGCAACAGGTGGCAGGAATCGTGGTAAGTCACGCGATGCGCAAAGCGGGCTCCCAGGTCTTCCACTTTCAAGACTTTTACCAGAAACTCGGAAAATTCAAAGAAGCGCTTCTGCAATTCCCGGCATTTGCGCAGAAGCTCCGGGTCGTCTTCAAAGAGCTCGGAATAGAAAACCCGCACCATTGCCGAACAGGAACCCGACGGCGCCACAACATAATCCGCATCGCCAAACAGGTCCAGCACCCGGCGCGCGACACTGCGCGCTTCGTCCCGGAAGCCGGTGTTAAACGCCGGCTGGCCGCAACACGTCTGCGCCGGGTTGAACGTGACATCCACATCCAACCGCCGGAGAATTTTTACCACGCATTCGCCGACTTGGGGGAAGAATTGGTCAGCAAGACAGGTGATAAAGAGCGCTACACGAGGTTTGGCCATGGTGAAGTAAATAAGCAACGCTATCGGAAATCGGGCTGCGGGTCAAGGTGAAGGCCCGGTCGTAGGGGCCCCCTTGCGGGTGCCTTGCCCAGCAATGCTGGGCCAAACGGCAGGGACAAGCCCTGCCCCTACGACCTTGATTCAGCAAGTTGCAGAGCTTCCGCGTAGTGTTCAATCACCGGCGGGGGATCATAGAAATGATGCAAAAGCTCGCGCCATTTTGGAAACCGATCGGATTTCCGGAATCCAATCGTGTGATCCTCAAGGGCTCTCCAATGGACGAGCAGGAGATAGCGGTTGGGGGTCTCGACACACCGGTGGACGTTCAGCGAAATGAACCCGGGCGTGGCGGCAATCAGCGGCCGGGCGGTTCGGAGCGCCTCCTCAAAGGCTGATTCCTGCCCTGGCCGGACGTTTAAGACTCCCATTTCAACAATCATATCGAATCCTGGCGCTTGCGCCTTTTATGGCCTTAGGCCGGCGCGAAACTCAGCTTCGCGCTTATCGCCTGGATTTGATCGAGCGTTACGCCCCTTTCGAGCGCGGCGATTTGCACTGCGCAGTTCCCTGCTGCGGTCGATTCACTTGGCCCACGAACCACTTCGATTCCCGTCACCAATTCGGTCAGGCGATTGAGGGCTTCATTCTTCACGCCACCGCCTACGATGCAGAGACGCTTGATGGACTTGCCGGAAAGCCGTTTCATTTCTTCAACAGCTTCGGCATACCGGCGGGCAAGGCTGCGGAAAATAATGGCGGCGAGCGCCGACGGGTTTTTCTCCTCGGCGAATCCGGCCTTGCGCAGGCCGGCATTGATGCGCTCCACCATGTTGCCGGGGGCGAGATACTCAGTTTCATCGGCGTGGAAGTAGGGGCCCTCCGGTGTCGCCTCCAGGCACTGCGCGGCCAAGTCCGCCGCGGTCAGGCGAAGACCCGTGCTGGTCCATTCGCGGAGGCATTCCTGAAGCAGCCATAGCCCGATAACGTTTTGCAGAAATCGGATGCTGCCCGCAACGCCGCCTTCGTTGGTAAACGCTTTGCCCTTGCCGCCGCCTTGAACCACCGGCCGAAGAAGCACCGTGCCCACCAGCGACCACGTTCCCGAGCTGATAAAAGCCAAGTCGGCGTGCGGAAACGGAATCCCCGCCACGGCCGACCCAGTATCGTGACAGGCTGGAGCAATCACTTGCGTATTAGCCAGGCCAACTTCCTGGCTTACCTCGGGCCGCAATTTTCCGAGCGTCGCGCCGGCCTGCACGATGGGCGGAAACTTGTCCAGGCTCAGGTCGAACGCGGACGCGAGCTCGTGCGACCACGAGCGGGTTTGCACGTCGAGCAACTGCGTGGTACTGGCTTCCGTATATTCCGCCGCCGCCACACCCGTCAGGCGATATTGAAAATATTCGGGAAGAGTGAGCCAGCGGTTTGTCCGCTCCCAATCTACAGGAAATTCCTCTACGTGCGCGGCCAATTGGTAGAGGGTATTGAAGGGAAGAAACTGAATTCCGGTGATCTGGTAGAGGCGTTCTCGCGAAACCTTTGTAAACGCCCTCTCCATAGCGGGCACGTTGCGGGCGTCGCGATAGCAGTACGCATGGCAGATGCGCTCGCCTGCAGCGTCGAGCAGAGCATAGTCCACGCCCCAACCATCCACGCCCACGCTGTCAATGCGCCCCCCGGTTTTCGCCCCGGCTTTCACTAGGCCGCGCAGAATTTCATTCCACAGCCGCTCAACGTCCCACACCAAGTGATTGCCCGATTGCTGCGAGCCGTTGGCGAACCGGTGGATCTCCTCGAGCGTACCTTCGCTGCCATTCCAGCGGCAAAGCACCAGGCGCCCGCTCTCGGCTCCAAGATCCACTGCCACCACATTCCGGCTCTGACCCATCACAGAAATGCCCTCATGACGCCCAGACGAATCGCTGCATCGTCTTTGGCGCGCGGCATTGGCTTCTCTAACTGCTGGTCAATCGAAGATTAAGCGTAGCTTGCCACAGCGCCTTTATTTCTCGCCCCGCGCTCGCGTTCGGCCCGTTGCGTGTAACCGGAAGCGCGGAAGGCCTGGAGCGGCTCCTCCGCGAGCCCCTTGCTCTTTCGCCATTCGCGAATGGCCGGGCGCACGTCGGTGGCGAATGCAGACTTCAGGCACTCCTCCGCATCGATCAACGCGCTCTTCATTTGGTAGGCAGTAAGCTTCTCATGGTCCACCAGAGCGGCTTTGGCGTAAATCTCCTGGGCCACCATGGCCGTTTGAATCATTTCCTCGACTTTGTCCTTCAGGTTGTGGCTCTGGTCAATCATGTAAGCGATGTCGGCCCGCTTTCCCGTCTCCCATTCGTAGCCGATGATCTCATTGAAAATCCGGAACACCTGATAGGGATCGATCGAGCCGAGCGTCAGGTCATCGTCCGCATAGCGGCGGTCATTGAAGTGGAACCCACCGAGCATATCCTCGCTCAGCAGCCACGCCACAATCTGTTCGATGTTCTGCGCTTGGTAATGATGGCCGGTATCCACCAGCACGCGCGCTTGCGGCCCGGCGTGGCGCGAAAGGATTAGCGCCATGCCCCAGTCGCCCAAGTCCATGTGGTAGGAGCAGGGCTCGAAGGGTTTGTATTCCACCAGCAGCCGCTGTTGCGGCGAGAGGTGTGAGTGTACTTCGCGGAGGCCTTCCTCAAACCACTTCTTGCGCTGGCGAATCGACGCCGTTCCGGGGAAGCTCGAACCGTCGGCAAACCACGGCGAGACGTCGTGGCTGCCCGTTTGCTTGCCGATCTCAACACAGTCCAGAATGTGCTGAAGCGCCGTCTTGCGAATTTGCGGGTCGGGATTGCCGAGTGAGCCGTACTTGTAAATCTGGTCCTGGAAAACATTGGGGTTGATGGACCCAATGCGCACGCCCGCCTTTTTTGCGGACGCCATCACGGACGACGTGCTCTTCAAACCTTCGGGGAAATCCCAAAGAACGTGCGTCGCCACGCTCGGGCAGCATCCCGTAAAATGGTGCACCTGGCCGGCGTCGGCCAGCTTCTCCTCCGTGGTGGTGGCCGCAGACGCCTGAATGAATTTTCCAAATCGCGTGCCCGTGTTGGCGAATCCCCACGACGGGAGTTCAATCACAAATGTGTCAAGCGCTTTGTGAATCCGCTCGGCTTGAGCTGAAGTTGTCATGTGTACCTCCCCCAGACAAGAGAGTCTATTGCCTCGGTCCGGCATCGTCAAGACAAGTTCGCAAAGTGTATCCGCGCAAAGATGCTTCCAGGGGGGTTGGGCCGCATGGGGAAAACAATTCCATCGCCCACCTTCGGGACGAACTTGGATTCCCAATTTGATGCGGACGCATGGCCGCAAGGCTAAGTCCGCACCCCCCGATGCTGGTGTGAAGAAACCTGTCGGTCGGACCGGCGCCGGCGCTCGCCGGTGTCATGGTGGGCAGGGGTGTCAGGTGCGGGTGGAATACCGCCACCTCTACGGTCTCCCACTCTGCGATCCAGATGCGGGCGCCCTTCACGGCGCCGGGTGTGCTTTCGTTCCTGGGGCAAGTTGGCTCCTTCTGGATAATCTTCCACTCGTTACAGTGTTTTAGATGTCCGCGGGAAGGCCGGGGTTCGTGATGCAGACGGAAGAGTCATTTTATTTAGTTCGCTCCATTTAATTCTCCGGGCGTTTTGGATTTTCCGAGGTCATCCAGAGGGGTTTGCGCATCTCGTGCGGGCCGGTAAACAAGTGAAGAAGAAAAAGCGCCGCGATGACTACGGCGATGCTGACTCCGGTGCGGGCATTAGGCGGCATGATCATGACGAAGCAGATGAATGCTGTCCAAGCCAACGCCAGGAGGTTGATTAAATTACTTCGCCGGCCAAGATGCCAGGGGCCGCGCAAAGAAATCCACTGCGCTTTCTTTCTCCAGCCCAGAAAAATGGGGGTGGAATAGGCAAGGTAGCAGCCCACCACGCTCAGCGAAGTCACTACAGCCACTGACCCGCTGTAGACCATCGCCGCAAACGCCAGCCCCGCGGCCAGCCAAATTGCGGGGGCAGGAGTGCGATGTCGCGGATTAGTTCTGCCCCACAATCCGGCCAGCGGCAGGCCTTTATCCCGCGCCAGGGCGAAGATTACTCGCGAGCCCGAAGTGAGCGTGGAAAGCCCGCAAAACCACATCGCTGCCACGGCCAGCAGCAACACTGCCCTTCCCGCTCGTTCTCCTAGCGTTGACACCACGATGGCGAGGACGGAAGGAAGAGAATTCCCGGCTGAATCTTTGGCATGCAAAACGCCATTCAAGCTGGGGATGGCCCACGTCAATCCCAGCACCAGGATATAACCAAAAACCGCCGACACCACCACTCCCATCACAATTCCCCAGGGGGCGCGATGACGTGGGTCTACGGTTTCTTCAGAAACCTGCGCGGGCCCGTCATAACCCGTAAAAGTCCATTGCGCCTGAAGCAGGCCGAGCACGAAGAGCCACAGGTATGGGGCATGAATGGGGCTGGAGTTCTCATGGCTCAGGAAAAAGCCCAGCGGTTGCTTGGGAGCGAACACCATCAGCGCCCCCACCAGCACCACCACTCCCAAAATGTGCACCGTCACACTCAGGTCGCTCACCCAGGCCACCCAGCGGATTCCGTAGTGATTGATCAAGGCGTGCGAGAGCAGGATCAATCCATATGTCAGGAGCAGAGTCGCGCGCGACGAGCCCAGCCCGGCCACGGGAGCGAGAAAAGTTGCGCAGCCATAATCGATGCCGGCAACTTCCGTCACCAGGCCCACGATGTTGAACCAGGCGGTGAACCACGCCCACGTGGGCCCGCCCAATTCCGCCGACCAGTGGTAGGTTCCCCCCGAAGTGGGAATCGCCGAGCAGAGTTCGCCCATGCTCAGCGCCACGAATAGGGATCCCACGGAAACCAGCGGCCAACCGAGGGTCATTTCCAGGGGTCCGCCCATCTGAAGGCCGTAGTCGTACAGAGTGAAAACGCCGGTGATGATAGAAATGATGGTGAAGGAAATCGCGAAGGTCGAGAAACCACCCATGCTGCGCAGCAATTCCTGCGCATAACCCAATCGTTCCAGCTCACGGGCATCGCGCTGCGCTTGCGCGTCTTCGCTCTGGGTGGAGTGTGTCAACCTACTGCCCCGTGTAGGTAATCCACATCGGAGAAATCCAAACTATCTCGCCGTTGTCCTGTTCGCCCCGGACGTAGTAATAGCTCGTCTTGCCTTTGTTAGGTTGGTTGTCGCGCCAGGAGAATTCCACGTTCCGGGTGTTGGGACTTGTGGTGTAAACGTACTGCCCATCGCGAATAATAGTAACCTTGGCGAACTGGGATGTACCTCGCAGCATAATCTTCAGGATGGGAAGTTCAGAGGTCGAAAACTCGTCCCCCATCATGTGTAACCCGCTCTCCACATCGGCCAGAATATTGTCCGTTGAGGCATAGCTATGGCGTTTTCTCAGAGCCTCCAGCACGGATTCGCGGGTCAAATCCTTCACGTAAAGACTGGAATAGCTGATGTGAGTGGAAATGTGGTCCGAGCTTGATTCAAATCCTAGCCGGTATCCTTTCTCCAAAGCCACACTCACATATCCCTTGGGCCGCCAGCCGCCAATCGAATCCTTTTCGCTGTTGGAGCGGGGTGAGTCGGGCATTTCGTAGCTCTGGCGGATGCCCTGGTAAATCTCCACCACCGGTTCGATGTTGGGATCGTTATCACGCCAGTCCGTTCCCATGCCTGTGGCGCTGGTGTGCGATGCCACGATACCGTTGAACTGCCGCAGGTAGGCGTAGAGCATCTGAGTATCAGGCGTGTGGGTCAATTCGCCCTCCTCCATGGTCACGCCCAGGTGGTGGGGGTCAAAGCGCGGGAGCGGACGGATTCCACGCTCCACAAAGATCACGTTGCGGTGGCCATCCGGATAGGGCACGCTGCGCTCATACGAAAACATGGGCGAGAATTTGCCGGGCGTGTAGAAAATATCCGTCAGCTTCTGGGTAATCCACCACGAGTATTCGCGGTCGTTGCCATTGTCGTGATCGCAGCAGCCCACCCAATCGAGCGCGCTTGTGTCCAGGATGTATCGCCATTGGTCGCGAAGCATTCCGTCATTCCCGCCATCCATGGAAATCTCGCTGTGGCGGTGGAATTCACCCCGCACGATCCTCAGATTCTTTTCCGGCCCCCCGCGGTACGCGCGAAGGGCCTGGATGGCCTCATCGTTCGTCTTATCGAAGGTCACGGCCGGCGCCGGCTGTGGACCCAGGGCGACCACGGGGATCACTCCCGAGGCCGGGCCAAGATCTATCTGATCGCTCCAAAGGTCGTTGTTGTAGGGATCAGGAGAAGGTTTCTTGGTACTTGACAATCTCTCCGGGCTGTAATCGCGCCGGCCGTCGGAGGAGTTCACCATCAAGAGCTTGCCGTCCGCCGCCACCAAGGCCGGGCGATTGTCCAAAATATTGTCGGTGTGATCGACAAAGATGGGCCTGGTCCAATCTTTGCCGTCAAATGAAACCAAATATTCCGACCACGCGGTCCCCACGGAACTCCACCACGTGGGATGCGATGTACGGAAGGCAATCCAGATTCGCCCCGACCCATCGACCGATAATCGAGGTAGAGTGTTTTTCGCCTTCCCTCCGAAGCCGAACGAAGTGGTGTCGGGAAGCCGGTGCAGTGCACCGTTCGCGTTGGGCTCCAGCGATCCGGAATCCGCCTGGCTCCCCAGCAAGTCGGCGCGCGCGTTGGGCACACCCACAAGAGTCGTATCCAGAGAGGCGTCGAGGTTCACCAAAGTGCCGTCAGGCTCAATTCCCCGCAACTTCGTCAAGCGCCCTTGATAAAGCGAAATCCCCGTGCTCGCATAAGCGCCAAAGTCTTTGCCCCAGCCGCTCCCGCCTTCCTCATAGACAACCCAGAGCCGTCCGGTGGGATCGTAGGCGATGGAAGGATACGCTTCATAGCGCGCCGTGGCGGCCACAGGAATCTCCTCGCCCCACGTCTTGCCATTCCAAATTCGCGCGTACACATCGTAATTCCCGTGGCGATAGGAATCCCACGCCACGGCCACCCGCCCTGTCTTGTCCGCCGCGATGGCAGGATCCCATTCGTCCTTCGTGGAACTCGAAACCTGCATGGGCTTCGAAAAGCCCCCGCCCTCCTGATGCACGGCGAAAATGGCGGCGACGCCGTTTCGCCAGCCCTGCCAGGCCGCCCACACCCGCCCGTTAGAATCAGTGCTCGCCACAACATCAATATCCGAGCCTGCCTCCTTTGAAATCTGGACCTGATCCCTGGCTCCTGAGTCATCGACTGCGCGCGCGAAGACATCGAAATTTCCATCATGATTCTCGGACCAGAATATCCACGCGCGTCCATTCCCATCCACGGCAACGGCGGTCTTATAGCGATCGCCCCCGCCTGAAGTTATAGCCATCGGCTCGCTCCAGGCTCCGCCTGACCATTTCTTCACCCAAATCTGGTCCCCGCCCGTGGGTTCGGCATAGAGCTTGAAATCTGTGGGAACCTTGGGCGGACTCTCGCGGAGCATGTCCGCATCGGCGCCGTGGTGGAACTGCACATACGCCAGCCATACATCACCGCCGGCGCCGGCGGCCATCGAAGGATAGTCCTCCTCTTCAGGCGTGTTCGTCAGACGCGTGGCCACCGGCACGCGATCCACGTAAACGCGTCCTGCCAGCTTGTAGACGCCTTTGCCGTAGGGAATCTCCGAAGGGCGGACGTTGAAATCGCCCTGAGCTGTGGTGAAATCGAATTCGCTGTTCTCCGAGAAGGTGCTGATGGTGATCACGAAGCCGTTGGCCACCACTTCGCCGTAGGAGTTTCCGCCAAAC
>JASHSC010000230.1 GCA_030036915.1 Terriglobia bacterium | reverse complement strand
AAACCGTTCTCCAGCAGTTCCAGAACCTTTTCCGCAACGTTGTCCGAAGTCTCAAATTCCAGCGGCAGATGGCCCACCAGATAGCTCTTGGCGGTTTCCAATTCCTCCCGGGTAATCCCGTGAGCCTGAAGTGACTGAATTTGCTTCATGGCAACGTCCGCGCTCTTCAGGGTTTCCGGCGTGCGGGTGAAAGTCTTAGCCACCCACGCGCCGAGATGGCGGCGGCAAATCAGGTCGCTCGACGCGCCGTAGGTCAGTCCCTGGCGCGTGCGAAGGGCCTTAAACAAGCGGTTCTCAGACGGTCCGCCCAGGATTTGATTCACCACGCTGAAGGCAAGATAATCCGGACTGTCGCGCGACACGCCCAGGTTTCCGATGCGGATCTCGGTTTGCACGGCGTCGCTCTTGTCGATGGCCAGCACGCGGCGATGGGGAGATGTCGCGGGAACACCTGATGGCGCCGCAACCGGCTCAACGCTGTTTTGCCACGAGGAGAAGTATTTGTTGGCCAGCTTCACGGCGTTTTTCGCAGTAATGTCTCCCACCACGGCCAGAATGCAATTGTCCGGCTGGTAATATCGCTGGTGAAAATCGCGCAGGTCTTGAGCGGTGATGCGCTTGGTCGCTTCAATGGTGCCGTCCTCAGGATGGCCATAGGGCGTGCCGGAAAAGACCAGTTCCTGCATCGCCGTATCCGCAATGTAGGCCGGATCATCCAGGGCTACCTCCAGGCCTGAAAGCGTTTGCTTCCGCTGGCGCTCGATTTCCTCGGGCGCAAACCCCGTGCGCATGTGCATGTCGCTCACCAGGTCGAAGGCCAGGTCGGTGTGGTCCACCAGAACACTTAGGCTGAGGTAGGAGCTGTCCCAATCCACGTCGTTGTCCACTACGCCGCCAATCGAGTCAATGGCCTCGGCAACCTCGCGTGCAGTACGCCCCTTCGTCCCTTCCGTCAGCAGGCCGTTCACCAGAGCCGCCGTGCCCGGCAGATCTGGCGGGTCGCATTCCGCGCCCGATTTCACCACCAGCCTCAGCGTGATGAGAGGCAAGGTGTGCCGCTCCACCACCACAACTTGAAGGCCATTGGAAAGCGTGTGCACCACCGGCGTGGGGATCACCATCGGTTTGGGCGGAGGAACGTCGGGAGGATAATCGCGGGCGCAGATCGGCGCGGCGAGGGTCAGCAATAACAGCACGACCGCGGGGATACGGGACACGTGATACGGGATGCGAGAAAACCTATTGCCGCGAGTGGGCCCTTGCGAACATGGGAGATCCAACATCATGAATTTGCCTCCGTTCAAATGTCCTCCCTGTCCCTTATCCCTCTTCCCGTAACCCTTCTCCCATATCCCGTATCAAAATCCACTCGCCGCGGACTTCGCGTCCGCCTCTTTCTTTGGGTAGACCTCCACAACCGTTTTGTTGTTCTGGATAAAATACTTCTGGGCGACGCGCTGAATATCTTCGGGAGTGACGTCCATGAAGCGCTTCAACTCCGTATCCACCAGATCCGGGTCCTTCAACACTACGGCGTCATACCCCAACTCTTCGGCGCGGCTTTGGACCGTCTGGCGGCTGAGGATGAAATCGCGCAGGATCTGGTTCTTGGCTTTACCCAACTCAGCTTCGGAAACCAGCTCGGTTTTCAACCTTCTCAGCTCCGCGTCCACCTGCGTCTCACCCTCGGTGGGAGTGTACCCGTTGTTCATCACCGCAAAGACGAAAAAAAGATTGGGATCTTCGGTGAAATTGCCGCTGCTGTCCGCCTCTACGGCGATCTGCTTGTCGTAAATCAGCCGCGTATAGATTCGCGAGCTCTCACCGTCGGAAAGAATTTTTGAGGCCAGGCGCAGCGGGTAGGCGTCCGGAGTGCCGTCAGCGGGCATGTGGAATCCTTCGACAAACGCGGGCAGCGTAACGCCCAGATTCACCTTTACTACACGCTCGGCTTGCTGCTCCGGTTCCTGGGGAATCGCCGCCGGCTGGGGCGGATTGCCTTCCTTCACCGGACCCATATACTTGCGCACTTCGGCTTCGGCCTCGCGCCACTCGACGTCCCCAACAATCACCAGCGTGGCGTTGGAGGGCTCATAGTAAGCGTCATAAAAATTCTGGATGTCCTGAATGCTCGCGTGATTCAAGTCCTCCATGCTTCCGATGGTCATGTGGCGGTAGGGATGCACCGTGTAGGCGTTGTCGTAGAGCGTTTCCACCACCGTGCCGTAGGGAGGATTGTCGAATCGCAGGCGGCGCTCCTCCTCCACCACCTGTCGTTCGTTGTCAAAAACCTTTTGATTGATGTCGAGATTGCGCATCCGGTCGGCTTCCAGCCACAGCACTACGGGCAGCATGTTGCTGGGCACGGTTTCCCAAAAGACCGTGGTGTCCTCCGTCGTGTAGGCGTTGTCCGTGCCGCCCGAGCGTACAATGTAATCGGAGAATTCGTTGGAGGCCAGGTTCTTTGTCCCATCGAACATCAGGTGCTCGAAGAAGTGAGCGAAACCCGTGCGCCCCGGCACTTCGTTCTTCGAGCCCACGTGGTACCAAACCTGCACGTCGATCACCGGCGCCTCGTGCGCCTCCACGATTAGCGCGTGCAGGCCATTTTCGATCTCGATCTTGTGAATTTCCGTGTGCGGGAGTTTGACGGATGAAGGCGCCGCCCACCCCACCGCCGGCAACAATCCCCAGGCCGTCCACCACAGCAGGAGGGCGGCGAAACGGCGGAATGGAATGGCAACTTTCAACGCGCTAAAGTCCTGAACATCCGGCACAAGCGGCAGTGGGGCGTCATGCGGCCACGCCCCGATTCTAACATAGCGCGCGTGTGCCGCAATTCAGTAAGAGCATTCAGCAAAACATGGCAGCGCCGCTGTGGATTTGGATGCAAGAAAGCCAGACCGCCTTCGATCAATTACTGGAGTGAGATACTGAAATGCGACACCGTGCAATTTCAGCCAGCCTGGTGGCCATGGCACTGAATTTCTTATCACTTGCGGCCGCATTGCCATTGCTGGGGCAAGCGCCCGCGGTTGCACCCAGGCCCGACCGGCAATCCGCCTCGGGGGGCAAGATGTCGTTCGAGGTGGCTTCCATCAGAGAATCATCGGATTCGGTCCACACCATGAACTTCCGCTGGGATGATGAAGCGCCCTTTACCCCGAACGGCGGCTATTTTTCAGCGCGCAACTCCCTGGTGAATTACATTGAGTTTGCCTATAACTTCCCGCTGACCGACGACGAGGAAAACGTCATGCTCGCGCATCAACCGAGATGGGTGCGCGAAGATAACTTCGTTATTCAAGCGCGCGCCGTGGACAATCCCACACGCGACCAGATGCGGCTGATGATGCAGTCGCTGCTCGCCGAGCGTTTCAAGCTGGCCCTGCACTTTGAATCGCAGGAAGAAACAGTGCTTGCCGTCACCCTCAGTGAGCCGGGAAAGACAGGTCCGGCATTGCGGCCGCACAGTGAAGGTCCTGCCTGCGATTCTGGAATCCCCGTCGCCGGCTCGTCGAAGGGCGTTGCCACGCCTTTCCCATTCAAGTGCGGCTTCCTGGATCTTATCGACCTGCCGAACCAACAGCGAAGGTTGGGAGCGCGCAATGTCAGCATGGGCAAAATCGCACATGGGATCGCGGTTGCGGAATGGCAGGGCCACAAGGTGGTGGATGAAACGGGGCTGAGCGGCCAATATGATTTCAAAATTGAGTGGGCGCCTGCACCTGCCGGCGCAGCACCGTTCAGCGAAGATTACCCATCGGACTCAGGCGGGCCGACGTTCCAAAGGGCTCTGAATGAACAGCTTGGCCTGAAGTTGATAAAAAGGCAGGCGGCTGTACAGGTTTTGATTATCGATCACGTTGAGAAACCTTCAGAGAATTAGGTTTTCGAGCGGTTTCCTGGGTCGCCGCTACCGCCTTAAGTTCTCCCTGCCCGCAGCGCCTCCAGGGCTGAGGTTTTGCCCTGTCGCTCGAACCGGTGGCGGAGCTTTCCCAATTGACGGTTGATGAAGTGCTTGCGGTTTAGGAACGTGAGCACGGGCGGGCGGCGAATTCCCAATTCCTCCAGCGCGCGGACGAGGCGGGAATCCCACTTGGTGAATTGCAGGCCGTTATAGAGCGTGCACAAGGCATCGTCCAAGTCGCCGGAGCGGCGGTAGACTTCCGCCAGGTTCAAATACATATGCGGATCAGTGCGCAGGAAGCGTAGCGCGGCAAGGCAGGAAGCCTCGGCTCGCTGCCAATCGTGTTCCACGCGGGCCAGCACGAGTCCGTAATAGGAAAGATAAAAAGGGTTGCTGCCGTCATGTTCAACGGCCTTTTGCAGGTGAAAGAGTGCGGAATTGAGATAGCCGTTTCGCAACGCCCCAAGACCTTTCTTGAATTCGTTGACCGGGTCAATTGAATTCATTCTCGATTCCTTCCTCCAAGGCCCCTGGTTGGCATCCTCTGTGCGCTGAAAAGCCGGATTACATCATAGGGAGCAGGTATGGAAGCAGTGCGCGCGGTTACTCTCGCAGGTAGGTCACGGGATTCACTGCGTCGCCGTGAACCAGAACTTCGTAATGAAGGTGGGGTCCGGTAGTCCGGCCGGTCACCCCCACGGTGCCGATGATCTGCCCGCGTGTGACTTGCTCTCCCACCTTCACATAGACGGCGCTCAGGTGAGCATATTTCGTGGTAACGCCGTAACCGTGGTCGATCAAGGCTTCATTTCCGTAGGTCCCGGCGGGTCCGGCGTGAAAGAGAATTCCGTCGGCGGCCACCCGCACGGGAGTTCCGGTGGGGGCTGCGATGTCAATGCCCTTGTGAAACTCGTCTTCTCCGGTAAAGGGGTCCATGCGTTCTCCGAAGCCGGCAGTGATACGGCCCCGGACGGGCCAAAGCGAGGGTGTGGCATCGTCTTCATAGGCTCTGCCAAGAATCGGAAGGGCTGGGCTGGACGCATAAGAACTGAGGAGCGGCGTAACCTCCATCATGTGGAAGGCGCAGAGCGAGGCGCCATAATCCGCTCCTAGGCCGGCAAGCCCACGGCTGGCTACGCGCAGAACCTCCGACGGCAACTGCGGGCGCCTTGCGTCGCTGAAGGTATAAGCCAGGGCGACGTCGGCCGCCAGCGACTGCAAGGATTCCAGTTTCAGATTGGATCTCACGACAGCATCTTCCAGGTTCTGACCTTGAGTCTTCAGGGCTTCCCGATCAGCTCGCAGGGCGTTGTAGTTTGAAACCTTCAGTAACAGGCGAAGGTAATTGTTAGCCAGAATCGCCACGGTGGCGATGCCGGTTAAAGCCAGGCCCATGATTACGCGGACCGCTAAAAGCGGAAGATGAACCCTGCGCATCTTGCCGTGCGCTCCGGGGCAAACGAGGAAAAGATGGTATGTTTGGTCCATGACCTCGTTGTGTCCTTGACTACCGATATTTCGTCAGTTGCATGAGCGGGGCGAATCCACCTCGTTGCACCCGATCAGGCCGTGCCAAATGCAAAAATGAGTCAATGTCCAGCCCAAGCGCCGTTCAGCCCGCGCCGGAACAGGAATACTCTCTGAAGTGATTGCTGGACAAGGTTACGACCTGATGCGTGAAGTGGCAATCGGTGAGAGGACTAGTTTTGGGACAGGGTCAGTACCTGAACAAGAGTACAGGTCAAAGGCCAGTATTGCGGTCCTGGAAGGTGAGAAGGATTAAGTCCGTGCGTCGGCGAACGTTGAACTTTTCGAGCAGGCTGGAGACGTGGAACTTCACCGTTCTCTCCGAGATGTGCAGCTTGTTGGCAATTTCCTTATTGGCGAGATTCTCTAGCAAGGCGTTCAGAACTTCGCGCTCACGCTGGCTGACATGCGTCGGGCTGGGGCGGATGCTCCGCTCGCGCCGCAAGCCGAGGTTGGAGTCGATGAAGCGGGAGAGCAAATCACGCGGCACCCAGAATCCGCCCGCACTGACGACGCGCAGGGCCTGGGCAAGGTGCTGGTGCGCCTCCTCGTAGCTCAGCAGCCCCTTGGCACCCAGCCGAAGGAGTGGAAAGGCGTGCGCTTCCCTGAGTTTCTCGGCCACCACCACCTGGCGCGCTCGCGGGTAGCGTTCCTGGATCCCTGCCACCAGTACCTCAGTGGCCTGCCGCGGCGCGTGCGCATCCGTTACAAACACGTCGGCGCGTGGCAGGGATATACCCTCCAAGCTGAAAACCGGCATCGCCTCAAGACGCCGCGAGTTCAGCTTGAAGCCAGCCGGATGGAGCAGCCGCTCCCATTCGGCAAGGACCAGCGGATGCGGAGACATCAGACATACGCTGGTTTTGCGCTTTGATGGTCGTTTGACCACTCCGAATCAGGCTACTCCACTTCGCCGGTCAGTTCAATGGCGAGGACGATATTAAGTGAAGATTAGGCGGGGCCGCCTTACTGGGATTCGCACTCCACTCTTACTCGTAAAACTTCTGCGCGATCGGATACCGGCGGCCCATGCCGAAAGCCTTTGCCGTGACTTTAAGGGTGGGCGGGGCCTGTTGGCGTTTGTACTCTGCGGCATTTACCATGTGCACGGTGCGGCGAACGAGGCTGGGATCGATGTGCTGGAGCGCCACGGCGATCTCATCCGCACTGCGATTTTCCTCAATGTAGGCTTTCAGAATAGCATCGAGCGTTTCATAAGGAGGCAGTGAATCCTGGTCGGTTTGGTTGGCGCGCAGTTCTGCGGACGGAGGCTTGTCGAGGCAGACCTGCGGGATGCGCTCTCCGGAGCGGTTGATATATCGCGCAAGGGAATAAACCGTGGTCTTGGGCACGTCGGCAATCACTGCCAGACCTCCCGCCATGTCTCCGTAAAGGGTGCAATATCCCACGGCCAGTTCGGACTTGTTCCCCGTCGTCAGCAGCAACGACCCGAACTTGTTGGAAAGCGCCATCAGGATATTGCCGCGAATACGCGCCTGAATGTTCTCTTCTGTCACGTCACAGGGCGCGCCTTCGAAAGCCGGGGCAAGCGTTTCGAGATAGCTTTCGAAAACCGGACTGATGGGAATGGCGCGGAACTCGATGCCCAGATTGCCCGCCAGCGTCTCCGCGTCACGAATGCTGCCCGGCGAGGAATAGGGACCCGGCATGCCTACACCCAGTACGTTCTGGGGGCCCAGCGCGTCCGCCGCCAGCGTGGCAACAAGCGAGGAATCAATTCCGCCGCTCAAACCCACCAGGGCTTTCTTGAATCCACACTTGCGCACGTAATCGCGAATGCCCACCGTGAGCGCCAGATAGATTTCCTCGGATTCGGATTCAGGGGCGCGGCGGATTTCCCGCTCGCCGTCTTCGGTATCGAAAATCACCATATCCGTAGCGAAGGCACGGGCGCGCGCACAAAGATCACCGCGCGCGCTGAAGGCCAGGCTCGAGCCATCAAACAGCAACTGGTCGTTCCCTCCCACGTGATTGACATAGGCCACGGGAACCTGGCGCTTCACGGCAATCGCTTTCAGCATATCGTAACGCAATTGAATTTTTTCCGTGTTGTACGGCGAGGAGGCAATGTTGAGCAGCAGATTGGCGCCCGCGGCAATGCACTCCTCCACAGGGTCTCGCGTGTAGAGGCGGTTCGTCCAGAAATTCTTGTCATTCCACACGTCTTCGCAAACGGTTATGCCGATGCGGGAGCCCTTGAACTCGTGGACGCACACGGCGTTGCCGGGCTCAAAGTATCGGGATTCATCGAAGACGTCGTAAAAGGGGAGCAGAATCTTGGCATAGTCTAGGACCACACGGCCGCCCTGCAGCCAGGCTGCGGCATTCGCAACTTGCTTGCCTTGATTGGCGAGCGAGCGGCGCACATAACCCACCAGCGCTGGAATGGGAGGTAAAATGCGCGCCAGGCGGCCCAGCTCGCTTTCTGACCGCTCAATGAATCCGGGCTTCTCCAGCAGGTCGCGCGGTGGATATCCGCAAAGGGCCAGCTCCGGAAAAACCACCAGGTCGGCGCCGCGCTCGCGCGCACAGACCGCGTTCTTGACAATTAAGTCGGTGTTGCCGGCGAAGTCGCCGATCGTGGTGTCAATTTGCGCCAGGGCTATTTTCACAGGGTATCCATCGGTGCGTTATAATTATAGCGGACGGTTTGCGCGCTTGTCGAAGCCCTCTGGGGACAAGAAGATGCCCGAAGACGAAATTCTCAATCACGCCATCGAGCTTTTCCGTGACGCCTATCGCCATCAGATGAAGGGCGAACTGCAGGAAGCGGTGGACCTCTATCGCCAGTCGATTCAAACCTATCCCACCGACGAAGCGCATACCTTTCTGGGCTGGACCTACAGCTTTATGGGTGACTACGATGCGGCCATCGAGGAGTGCCACCGTGCCATCGAAATCGACCCGGATTTCGGCAATCCGTATAACGACATTGGCGCCTACTTAATCGAGAAGGGCGAGCCCGACGAAGCTATTCCCTGGCTCGAGATGGCCACACGCGCCGTGCGCTACGACAATCCGGCTTTTCCTCACTTCAACCTCGGCCGAGTATGGGAGCTAAAACATCAATTCGCACGCGCCCTCTCCTGCTACCAAAAAGCCGCGGAAATTGACCCTCAATATCAGCTCGCCCGCACAGGAATCCGCCGCCTGCGCGCTATGTTTAATTAAGGTCTCCCGGGCTGCCTGTCCGGTTAATTCCCTGCACCGCAACTTTCCGCCAAAATGTGGGTTGAAGAGGGGAGGAGCGAAACTCACAGCATTCGCTCAGTGTTGGGAATTAGCAAGATTTCGGAATGGTACGGCAGCTTTAAACGAATGCGAACCGGCAAGTGCCTCGATATGAAAATGCCCCGCGATGTGGGGTTCCACATTCAACGATGTATGTGAATCGTGGAATAACCAAATCGATTGTGATCGGACTGGTGAATTGACAAGTGAATTTGGCGGAAGGACAGCGACAGAGACCTGATTGAAAAAGGGTCCGTGAAAAACATATGCCTAGAGCGGTGATGGACACACAATCAACCTTTTTAGGGGGATATTCTCATGAGTAGAAAAGTAATCGCACTCCTGGCAGGCGGAGCGCTTATCGTGGCCGCAGCTTTGATGATTGGCTGCGGTTCCAACGGCGCTTCCAGCTCAACCGCCACGACCTCCAATTTGTCCTCCGGATCCCTGGTTACTTTCGGGACCGATGCGCCCATCTGTGACGTCGAATCCTTTATCGCCACCATTACTTCCGCCAGTCTGATTCCGCAAGGCGGCGGTACGCCC